>JBALWS010000093.1:0-12819 GCA_036960405.1 Halopseudomonas sp.
CGCACCGAATAAGTTTATCGCCAAAATCGCCAGTGATTGGAACAAACCAAACGGCATATGTGTGATCACCCCCGCACAGGTGGATGATTTTGTTGCGAGTTTGCCGGTGTCGCGGGTGTATGGGGTAGGCCCGGCTACTGCTGCCAAGCTTCATCAACATGGAATCGAAACCTGTCAGGATCTGCGGCGTTTTGAGCAATCCGAATTGAAACTGTGGCTGGGAAGTTTTGGTGAGCGGCTTTACCAGCTCTGTAGAGGGCTAGACGATCGCCCTGTGAGGATAGATCGACGCCGTAAAAGCGTTAGTGTTGAGCAAACCTATCTTGAAGATTTGACCGATCTTGATCGCTGTACTCAAGCGTTGCCCGTTCTAATACAGCGGTTGCAACAACGTGTGCAGGCTATCGGTGCGGACTATGCGATTACCGGGAGTTTGGTCAAAGTAAAGTTTGATGATTTTATTCAGACTACCGCTGAATCTCACTCAGAAGGTATGGGTTCGCCGGCACTGTTTGAAGCGTTGTTAGAGCAGGGTTTTCGCCGTGGTTGTCGTCCGGTGAGGTTGTTAGGAGTCGGGGTGCGCCTTGGCGGAGCTGAAATGACACCTGCGGCTCAGCAGCTAACGCTGTTTGAATGAGCCCGATTAACGGCTAGTTAATAGCAGCGTCTCAGATACGGCATCATCCCGGGCAAACGTATTTAATTGTGTTATGTTTCAGTGCGATCCAGGCATGGGAGAAAAGGTATGCGAACCGAGAGTTTTCTGTCACTCAACCCTCAGGGCTTTCACCGGGTGGTCTATCACGAGTGGGGCGCAGTAGAGAATCAGCGGGTACTGGTGTGCGTGCATGGTTTGGCACGCAATAGCCGCGACTTCGATGAACTGGCCCTGGCGTTGTCGAGAAACTATCGAGTGGTTTGTCCTGATATCGTTGGCCGGGGCCAGAGCGGTTGGTTACCCGCTGGCAGCCCTTATGCGATGTCTCAATACCTGCAGGATATGGTTGCGCTGATCGCACGCCTCGGGGTTAAACAGGTGGACTGGATCGGCACGTCGATGGGCGGATTGATCGGTATGGCACTGGCGGCATACCCTGACACGCCGATTAACAGGTTGGTGTTGAATGATATTGGAGCCTTTGTGGCCAAGGAAGCATTGGAGCGTATTGCTAGCTATGTCGGACAGGACCCACGGTTTGAGTCGATCGACGCGCTAGAAGGACATTTACGACAGCTCTATCCGGCCTTTGCCGGTTTGTCTGATAAACAGTGGTCTCAGTTGGCGCTGCATGGTTCGCGTAGCGCGGAGGGTGACAGCTTTGCACTGCATTATGATCCGCTAATTGGGGAGTATTCACGTGCTGCCGCTGCCGAAGATATCGATTTATGGGCACTGTGGCAGCAGGTGCAATGCGCCCAATTATTACTGTGGGGTGAAGAGTCGGATGTGCTCAGTGGCGATACGGTGAGCCAAATGCAGCAGCTTAACCCCGACTTGGATCTGCTCCGTTGTCCCGCTATAGGGCATGCCCCTTCATTGATGGAACCCAAACAAATTCAACAGGTTGTTGATTGGTTGAGACAGACTAAGTAGCTTGTGGTATTGGCCCTAAAAAATCATCAAAAGGATACATGCAATGGCGTTGTTGACCTCCTGGCCTAAAGATCAGCTATTTCAGACCGAGCGTAAGCGTAGTGAGGTCGTTGCTGCCGTGGAGGCTGATTTCTCCGAAACCCTGGAATCATTGAAAGTAGATATCGGTTTGGTCGAGGTGCTGGAGTCTATCTATGTGCCGCTTGCGGCTTGGTTGATGGAGCATAAGTCGCGCCATGCTGGGCCCATTGTTGTGGGTATTAATGGTGCCCAAGGCGCTGGCAAATCGACGCTGTTTAACCTGCTAGAGGTCACGTTATCGCTAGGGTTTGGCCAACGGGTGGTCGGCTTTTCATTGGACGATATCTATAAAACTCGGGCAAATCGTCAACGCTTAGCAGCCGATATTCACCCGCTGTTGGTGACGCGTGGTGTGCCCGGTACCCATGATGTGGATCTAGGTATCAGTCTGATTAACCAGCTCCGTGAAGCGCGTGAAGGTTCGGTGGTCAAGATTCCGGTATTTGATAAGTCGATCGATGATCGTTGCCCCGAACGAGTATGGCAGGAGTGGTTAGGACCGGTAGATGTGGTGGTGCTGGACGGTTGGTGCTTGGGCGCTACGCCGCAGTCGGATCAGCAGTTGGTTGAGCCGGTGAATCAGTTGGAGGCAAGCGAGGATCCCGATGCGATCTGGCGCAACTATGTGAATGATCAGCTTAAGGGCGGTTATCAACAGCTGTTTGGAATGGTCGATCTACTGATCATGCTAAAGGTTCCCAGCATGGAGAGTGTGTTTGAGTGGCGTACGTTGCAAGAGAAAAAGTTAGCCGATCGGGTACGCTATCTGGAGAAGGCAGGGCAACCCGATGAGCTTAAGATCATGAGCGAGGCTGAAATACATCGTTTCATCATGCACTACGAGCGCTTGACTCGAATGATGCTGGAAACGATGCCAGAAAAAGCTGATGCCACCTGCTTTCTGAATGAAAATCATAAGGCGTGCAAGATATTGATCAATAGTCCTTTATCTCGATGCTAACCCAATAAGCTTAAGTGGCGGAGTTAAAATGGGATCGGGAAAAAGGCGGTCGAGGCGACACTATGTAACACCGTGTTGATGGTTCGATTGTTTTTGCCTGCCACCACCTTGGCCATCATGTCTTGAATCAAGATCATCTTACCGAATATGCGTTCGAAACTGAGATTGGCAATACCGGCTTGATAGCCGTTGCTGAGTAGAAATAGTTGACCATCGTCGGCCCTGTAATTATTTAATCTCCAGTTCAGAATCTCTAGATTACGAGCACTGTTATAGAGTAATTGCTGGTCCAGATCGTCCAACAAAAATAACTCAGTACGCATCCCATATGAGGCGTGAAGCATACTTTTTAACCCCACCATCAGTGCAAACACCCGATCACCGTTATAGCTGCTACTAAAGGCCAGTTCGAGTGCTTGGCTGCCAACCCGGTTGCTTAGTTCAGGAAAACGGTAATTGGGAGGGTTCGAGTAGAGTTGTTGCTGCCGTCGCTCGATTGTTTTTCCGGGTGCCTTGGCGAGCTCTTTAGGGTTGCGCTTGTATAGCTTGACCAGCAGTTGGTCGGTTAACGCCTTTAGCTCTGAAATGTGTTGGTCGACGATCATATCCACATCGCCTTTGGCCAAATTTTTTACGTTGAAAGAGCAGCCTGATAATAACAAAATCAGCATCGACAATAGCAGTGCTCGTCGGTGAGAAGGGGCTAAACGAGGGCGGATATGGGCGACAAACATCGTTTGATTGTATGCGTCAACCCCATCCGATCATAGCTTTGGATGCTTTTTATTTGGGCCAAGGTGGCATCCGTTCACCGGGCCCAAACAGCGGTAGGCTAGGGGGTATTAGTGACTAAATTTTGCTTCGAGTTGGTCGGCACCGCCAATATGTTTACCGTTGATGAAAACCTGTGGCACGGTCAGTTGACCCGATACCGCCTTGAGTCCCGCGTGGCTGATCCCTTTGCCTAACACCACCTCTTCGTAGGCTTTGTTGTGCTCGGCCAATAGCGCTTTTGCACGAGCACAATGGCCGCAGCCCGGACGCGTAAACAGGGTGATAGCATCGGCGTCCTTATAGTTGGGGTTGAGGTGCTGCATCATGGAGTCGGCATCTGATACTTCGAATGGGTCACCGGGGATATCGCGCTCGATAAACATTTTGCTGATGAGACCATCTTCGACCAGCATCGAGTAGCGCCACGAACGTTTGCCAAAACCGATAGCCGATTTATCAACCAACATGCCTAGGGCTTCGCTAAAATCACCGTTGCCATCGGGTAGAAAGCTAATATTGTCGGCTTGTTGATCCTCCTGCCAAGCATTCATGACAAAGCTATCATTGACCGACAGACAGTAGATCGCATCGACGCCTTGCTGTTTGAACTGCTCGGCCAATTGGTTGTAACGAGGCAGGTGGCTCGAGGAGCAGGTTGGGGTGAAGGCTCCTGGCAGAGCAAACAGGATGACTTTTTTACCAGAAAACAGCTCGTCACTGCTACGGTCTACCCATTGATCCGCATCACGGCAGTGGAAAGTGACTTGAGGGACGGGAGTTCCTTCGCGATTGCTGAGCATATTGATTTCTCTTTATTGATTTATGATTGGGTTGATAAGTAGAGTAGTCAATATTAACAAATTGTTAAAATTGATTATTTTTCTCGTAGCGATAGTTACTGGCTATTGCTGGTTGGTAGACATGGATCGTGTGACAATTCGTGATCCGCAGGATGACAAAGGGGTGAGGATATGGAGCAAACAACCGATCTAACGTCGATTCGGCGTGAGTACTTATCTGAAACGCTATCCGAACAGCAGCTGGCCGCCAGCCCGCTGCAACAGTTCTCACGCTGGTTTGGCCAGCACCAGCAACTTGACCCGCAAAACGCCACCGCAATGGTGCTCGCGACAGCGTCAGAACAGGGCCAGCCTGCAGCGCGAGTTGTGCTGCTCAAACATTACGATGGCGATGGATTCTGTTGGTACAGCGACTATCGCAGCCATAAAGGGCAAGCGTTGGCGGTTAATCCGCAGGCCGAACTGCTGTTTTATTGGCGAGAGTTGGATCGTCAGGTGCGTATTTCGGGAACGGTAGAGCTGCTGGATCGTGCTAGCGCGGAGAAATATTTTGCCGAACGCCCTCGTGGAAGTCAGTTAAGCGCCGCCGCCTCGTTTCAAAGTCAGGTGGTCAACAGTCGTGGCCAGCTAGAACAGCAGGTTGAAGGGTTGGCCGAGCGTTACCGTGACCAGTCTATTCCTTGTCCAGAGCAGTGGGGAGGCTATCGACTGAGGCCGCTTCGGTATGAGTTTTGGCAAGGGCGGGAGGATCGCTTGCACGACCGGCTGGTGTATTGTTATGAACAAGAGGCTTGGGTGGTCACCCGTTTGTCGCCCTAATCATCGTCAGCTTTGCTTGCTGCCAGCGGGTGAATGAGAGGGGGAGGGAATAGCTTTAACCGGAGTCTTATCTTGGCAATAGCTCGACTCGTATTGCCAAGATAAGAAAAGGGGTTAGTGGGCCGTGTTCAGTAGCGCACCGATTCCGCCTCCGTTGTGCAAGGCGGTGTAGCCAGCATCTTGTAGTATCGAATAGGCGATTCCAGAGCGATTGCCACTGCGGCAATAGAGCACCACTGGGCGGTCTTTGCGGATCTCAAGTAGTGCAAACTGTTTTTCTATCTGCTGGTAAGGGATGTGCAACGCGTTAGGTAGATGGCTGGCGGCATACTCTTCGGTGGTGCGGACGTCGATAATCAGCGACCCCTGTTGTATTAGGCTCCACGCCTGCTGTTCGCGGCTATCTGCCCAGCTAGGCAGGGCTAGCAGCATCAGCGCTGCGGTAGCTAAGGCGGCAATGGAAGAACGGCTGAAGCGAGACATAATCGAATCCTAGATTTATAATGTAATGAGATCAATCTATTGTGAGTAGATCGCAGTCTAGGGTCAATGTTTTGAGGTGTTGTGAAAGTGGTAGGTAGGGCGATGAGACGCCGTCCTCAATTCTTATCAAGGAGGCTTTTTTTAGAGAGAGGTTGACGATGGCCGGGGACCACCGCCAAAGCTTTACGTTGAGGCTACGTCTTCAGCTTGTAACCCTTTTGGGGTCGTCACCACGGCATATTCGACCTGTTGCCCTTCGGCTAGGCTACGGTGTCCTTCACCACGAATTTGGCGATAGTGAACAAACACATCCTCCCCACCTTCGCGCATGATAAATCCAAACCCCTTGGCATCGTTAAACCACTTAACTGTGCCATTCTCTCTTTGTGACATCATTCAGACCCTTTTTTTATTATCTACAAAGCCACTCGATAATAGTGGTTAATAGCGTGACGGGGAAGAGCGACGGCATAAAAACCAACTAACGGATAATAGCGTATCGCTAATGTTATCAGCGGCTTGGGTGATTTTTATCATGCTGCGCTGCAGCGATAGGGAAGGGGCGCTTGAGTGAACGAATAGGGGGCAAACTATTCGGAGGTTTGCAGAAACTGCTTTAGTTGCTCTGCAGAATTGAGATTGATGAAGCTGCTAGGTTGATCGCTAAAGTCTACGATAACCGGATCTTGCTGACGTAACCATTGCCCGAGCTTTCGACCCTCTCCGTCAAGATAGGATCGCAGCGAAGGAAGCAGGCTGCGATGAAGCAAATTGAAAGCGGGCTGTAGGTACTGGCCGTCATGAGCAATGGCTGCGAGGACTTGATCGTTGATGGGTGCAGACAGCCGCTGCGCTAAGTCTCGTGGTAGCCGAGGGCTGTCACAAGGAACGACCACCAGCCAAGGCGTTTCAACCTCTGTTAGGCCTTCTGCGATACCCGAAAGAGGCCCCTGGAATCCATCGAGCCGATCCGTTAGCACCGGGAACCCGTAGCGCTGGTATTCGGGCTGATTGCGGTTTGCACTAATCATGACGTGGCTGACTTGCGGTGTTATACGGTTTAGCACGTGTTCGATCAGTCGAGCTTGCTGAAGATCAACTAAACCCTTGTCAGCTCCGCCCATGCGCTGGCCTTGGCCACCGGCTAATATGATTGCGCTGAGTTGAGAACGGTCGATCACGTGAGGCTATTCCACAGCTGAAAAGAGTTATCGGCAGGCACTGTATCGAATGTCTGGATCGCCAGCAAGGTTCAGCTTGTTGGTTGCCTTACCAGCAAGGCTACAGAAAACCGCGGAGGCCCTGTTTAGGGCTAAATCGCTTGGTCGGGCATCGCGTCGTAGATCTTTGCGAACATCAGATGGTGTTCGCGAAATAGGTTTAACAGTTTGGGGTCGAAATGGTTGGGGTCGGTACGGCCATCCCCTTGGGTAATGATACTTACCGCCTCGGTATGACTGAAAGCGGGCTTGTAACGGCGTTTACTGCGCAGAGCATCATAGACATCGGCGATGGTCACCAAGCGGCCAAAAATGGGTGTTTCATCTTGGTCTAAACCTTGGTTATAGCCGCTGCCATCCCAGCGTTCATGATGGCATCTAGCAATAACTGCCGCGGTATCAATTAGCTCTGTTCCGCTGCCGGTGAGCATGGCATGGCCGATATCGGTGTGTTTTTTCATTATTTCAAATTCATCAAAACTCAGCGGGCCCTCCTTAAACAGGATGTGATCGGGAATGCCTATTTTACCGATATCATGCAGTACTCCTGCCAGTCGAACGGTGTGTTGGGTGCTGGCGTCCAAACCCGCTAGCTTTGCCAGTAACTCGGCATTGAGGCCAACCCGAACACAGTGTTCGGCGGTCTCGACATCTCGATATTGGGCGATAACCGCTAAGCGTTGGACTAACTGCTCGTCGGCTTCATCTAGATGTTTGATCTGTTGCAGGTTTGCCAGCTCAAGCCGACGTGAGTGTTCAACCTCATTGTCGCGTTGCGCTATGCGTTGTTGGGCTTTTTCGATGGCTTGTTCCAGATCTCTCTTGTCGATGGGCTTATCAAGAAACTCTCTGGCTCCCATACGCATGGTTTCAATTGCGTCTTGTTTTTCACCGTCACCGGTTAGAATAATAAATTCGAAATCACGCTTGTATTGCTGGGTGGCGCGCTGCAGAAATTCAATGCCGTTGCATCGAGGCATGCGCAGGTCAGATATGACCAGTCTTAATTGGGGTTGCTGCTGTAATATGGATAGGGCCGCCAAGCCATCCTCTGCTTGGAATACTTCGAGGTTTAAGCGGCTTAACATTCGTGCCAACAGACCTCGGATCGAGGGTTCGTCGTCGACAATGAGGATAGCGTCTTCCATATCTACTGCGGTGACCTTCCAAAATGATGATAATAGGTTGATTTTTTTATTGTAGCGTTCGATGGTAGCAAATACTTGTGGACTGTTACAAAAGCGAACAAAGGTAGTATCCATCCTTTAATAAAGGGTAGTAGGTGATTAGCTAGCGCTACCAATGAGGCCGTCTAAACTGGTTTGTGAAACTATAGACGACATTTATACCCCCAATTCGCGTCATTTTTGGATAGCAGATGAATAGATACTTTCCGGAACGGATATCAATCAAATTGGGTATCGCAACCTTTTTGGTGAGCGCCATTCTGGGTGGGTTGGCATTAGTGCTGATCAGCTATTACGATCTCATGTCAGAGCAACGAAGCGTTGAGCAGCAGCTTGATACGATTTTGACCGTTTCACTGCCATCGGCTCGTCGCTCGGTTCACCTTTATGATGAAGCACTCGCCGAAGAAGTCGTGGTGGGGCTACTCAACTATCCCTTTATCTCTGATGTTGCCATCTATGACGAATTTGATGCGGTTCTGGTTCGCAAACAACAAGCTGACCCTTTGTCTAAAGCCCCATCGGTACTGCAGCGCTGGTTGTTTGGTGGTGAATCGCTGCAGATTAGTCGCGATATCCGGCTTCAGCATGTCACAGAAGGGACCTCAATCAATCCGGGTAAGTTAACCCTGTCTGTTGATTTGGCAGTGATTTACGCTCCGTTTTGGGAGCGAACCTTACTCCACTTACTGCAAATTGCGGTGTTGGTTGTATTGCTATCCTGCGTCTTGATGATGGTGTTTTATCTGATGGTGACCAAGCCGCTATCGGTCTTTGCCCAAAGCTTTTCGGAGATAGACCCGGTTGATCCGGGGGCGCGTGCGCTGGTGGTTCCGGCGTCGCATAGTAAAGATGAACTGGGGCAGGTAGCTCAGATCAGTAATGAGCTGCTACAGGCGATAGGCGGCCACATTAATGCACGAGAGCAGGCGACGCTGGAGCTACGTAAGAAAGATTTACGTATTCGGCAAGTTCTAAGCGATAGCCCGATAGGCATCTCTGTGGTGAATAAAGATAATCGCAGGGTGTTTGTTAATAGTCGTTACATCCATATGTTAGGTGCCGAGTCAGAAGAGCAATTGCTCGATGCCGATGTGCATGACAGCTTTGTTTATCCAAACGATGCGCAGCGGGTTCTATCGTTAGAAACTTTTGAGCAAGGACTGCTCGAAGGGGCTCAAATTGAGAGAAAACGACTTGATGGTTCTCCATGGTGGTGTCTAATGGATATCCGCAGAATGGAGTTTGACGGTGAAGAGGTGGCGGTTAACTATCACTACGACATCACCGAGAGGGTGAGGGCCGAAGAAGACAATAAACGTTTGGAGCATCGTTTAGAGCAGTCTAAGCGGTTAGAAATGGTGGGAACGTTGGCAGGGGGGATCGCCCATGATTTTAATAATATCCTCACTCCTATCCTCGGTTATGCGCAGATGGCGATGGAGGACCTGGCTGCTGACAATCCACTGCGGGCAGACCTTCAAGAGATCGAAAAGGCTGCTAAACGCGCCAAAAAATTGATTCAACAAGTGCTTAATTTCAGCCGTAAGCGCTCCGGTACACATGCTGAGGTGATGCTGGAAGAACTGGTGATCGATGGTATTAGCTTAATCAAAGCCTCGATGCCCAAAACGATCGAGCTGGATCTGCAGCTATTAACCCCTGGGCTTAAGGTGTGGGGTGATCCTTCGCAATTAGATCAGGTGTTGATGAATCTGTTAACCAACGCGGTTGATGCTATTGGCGAAATCCCAGGAAAGTTAACCTTGGCTCTGGAAGAGTTTTATGTCGATCGCGACTTTGCGGTTAATTATCCACAATTAAAGACCGGAAACTATGCGAAGTTAACGGTTGCTGATGACGGCTGCGGTATTGGTCCTGATATTCAGGAGCGTATCTTCGACCCATTTTTTACCACCAAGGAGCTGGGCAAAGGGTCTGGTGTTGGCTTGGCCACCTGCCACCGTATTACCACCGACCATGAGGGGGTATTGAGCGTTTATAGCGAGGAGGGAGTTGGATCGTCCTTCAGTGTATTGCTACCGCTATACGATCCGGTACAGGTAAACCAAGCCGAGCCATCCGATCATGCTAGCTATACTGCGGCCAGTGCAACTCGACCTATAAAGCGCAAGCGGATCGTTTATGTCGATGACGATGATAAAAATGTCCGCTTTGCCGAGAGATTACTGTTTAGGTTGGGCTATGACGTTAACACTTATACTTCACCGCATGAGGCTTTTGCCGAGATTGCTAATTGCCCCGACAGCCTCGACCTGTTGATTACTGACCGGTCTATGCCGGAGCTCTCGGGTTATGATTTGATTGCCCGTGTCCGGGAGGTGTTACCCGACCTGCCCATCTTGTTGGTGTCGGGTTTTGCCGATGGCGAGTCAGAACAGCAGAAAGCACTTGGGGTGTCGGGCTTTATCAGCAAGCCATTCGAGAAGGATGAAATAGCTGAGATGTTAGAGCGCTTACTGGACCCTGCTGATGAATCTTCGACCGGCGTTGTGGAGTAATTGAGGCTGACCCCCGAGCCAATAATTTGATCGAGGGTAGGTCTTGTCGATCGAGTGCTGCACTGCGAAGGTTTTACTCACATGTGGATCTCCCCGCTTGTAGCAAGGTGTTGAGCGTTCTGCTCACAATAGCTGTGGGTAAGTCTGTGAGTGAATGACGACAACAGGGCTGATTGGCCGATAGACTCGTCGTTCAAGTTGTTTTGATCAAAAAACAACCAGCTTTATTTTTCTTTTAATAAACAATAGATTGTGTTTTTTATGGGGTTCTTGTTGGGGTGTTACCCAGGCAGCACTCTATTTTTTTAGTCATTTATCTTTCGTTTCTAAAATGTGCATAATATTTATCAATCAAATCGACTGCTTGGTTAAGCGGCGCCAGTTTAGTTGCTGTCTTGCATGCTTTTTAAAGCGTTTGTAGATATGTGCATGTGATTAAAATTAACAACAATTATGAAAGGTGTATCAATATGTGGTTGGTGTTTGTTGAAGATCGACTCTGGATAGGTCCGTTATCCGATCCTTTCCACACTCACTGCCCGTGCCCCCAGTCTTTCCCTGATGCGCTTAAACTAGGCGAGTATGATGGCACCGAGATTCGTCTGGCTTGTTTATCCCTAGAGCAATTGAACCCTGATCAGCAAACGCAACTGGTCAGCCTGCGGCAGTTGTTGATGGACGCAGATCGCGACCTGGCTCAACTGCTAAATCGCTCTGCGCAGATTAACAGCTGGTACCGTAACCATCGTTTCTGCAGCCGCTGTGGAACCTCTATTAGTCGATATGACCGCGACTTTTCAGCCGTGTGTGACCGCTGCCATTATCACCAATACCCGCGTATCTCTCCCTGCATTATTGTCCTGGTAAGGCGTCAGGGGCCCGATGGCGAACAATGTTTGCTGGCGCATGCCGCGCATTTTAATAGCGAGCGCTACAGCACACTGGCAGGGTTTATCGAAGCGGGTGAAACGGCCGAGCAAGCCGTGGTGCGCGAAGTGCGTGAAGAGGTGGGAGTTGAGATCGACAATATACGTTACTGGAAAAGTCAGCCCTGGCCCTTTCCGCATTCACTGATGTTAGGTTTTTTTGCCGACTATGCCGGTGGTGAGATCGTACCCGACGGTGAAGAGATCCTTAAGGCGCAGTGGTTTGATATTGATGCCATGCCGCAGTTGCCGACTAAATTATCTATTTCGCGAGATCTGATCGATGGCTTTATCGCCGGTGTACACCATCGATTGAGTGGCCCTGCCGAATCGAATTAATCTATCTGGACCGACGCGTCGCTAGCAGCTTAGCTGCGCTTGAATAGACTGGTTAGCTTGGTGGCCAGCATCATGTTTCCTTCGGCTCGGAGTCGGCCGCTCATAAACGCACTGGTGCCTCCTAAGTCACCCTCTATCACATCGATAAAGGTCTGGCTGTCCATAATCAGGGTGACATCGGGGTCGAGGTGCTCCTGCTGGCTGACCTGACACTGCTGGTCTTCGATATTGAGGCAGTAGTACAGTGAGTCGTCGATCAGAAATTGAAACACTACCGACATGCCGCTTGCTGCATCGGGTTGAAATTTGCTCGGTAATTTTTGCATCACTTGGGCGACAGTTTTCATAATCAGACTCGATACAGCGAGGGTTCGGGAAGCGAATTTTAGCAGCTTGCTCGGATCGTTGATAACTATTGAACAGAATCAGTAAAACCCTGTCTGTTAAGCGAGGTTTTGCTACAATCGCTCGTTTACGATCAGCATCGGAGTGTATAGGTGGAGTTTTTGTACGAATACGGCCTGTTTTTGGCCAAGGTTGCGACCTTTGTCGCGGCTATCTTGTTGGTGATCGGGGCTGCTGCCCAGCTTGCATCGCGTGGGAAGCGCGATAGCGAGGGACATATTGAGGTGCACCATCTCAATGAGTCGCTGGAAGATATGAGTCATACCCTTAAACAGCATATTCTCGATAAAGAGGTGCTTAAGCAGCAGCTCAAAGAGGAAAAGAAACAACATAAAGCGGAAGCCAAGCAACGGGCTAAGCAGCTCAAACGTGGCGAAGATATTGAGAAAGAACACAAAAAGCGTGTCTTTGTGCTCGATTTTGACGGCGATATTAAGGCCTCCGATGTGGAGCCGATGCGCGAAGAGATTACCTCTATTTTGTCCCTGGCAACCGAACAGGATGAGGTGGTACTGCGACTCGAAAGCGCCGGTGGTATGGTGCATTCCTATGGCCTAGCCTCATCCCAGCTACAACGCATTTGTGACCGTAATATTCCGCTGGTAATAGCGGTGGATCGGGTTGCCGCGAGTGGCGGTTACATGATGGCCTGTATTGCCGACAAGCTGATCGCGGCTCCGTTTGCGGTACTGGGGTCGATTGGTGTGG
>JBALWS010000093.1:12829-18164 GCA_036960405.1 Halopseudomonas sp.
AAAAGCACGATATTGATATCGAAATGCTGACCGCCGGCGAGTACAAACGTACGTTGACGATGTTTGGTGAAAATACCGACAAAGACCGTAAGAAGTTTGTTGAAGACCTGGAAGACACCCATCTGCTGTTTAAAGAGTTTGTCGCCGAACAGCGGCCTCAACTTGATATCGAGCAGGTCGCAAATGGCGATGTCTGGTTTGGTAAGCGGGCCTTAGAGAACCAGTTGATCGATGCGATCAGCACCAGCGATGAGTACCTGGTTAAAGCATGCGAAGAGAGCGAGGTTTATCAGGTTCGCTTTGTCGAGAAGAAAAGCTTGAGCGAAAAACTTGGGTTTATGGTGTCGGGTTCTTTGGATCGCGTACTGCTGACGTGGTGGGAGCGATTGTACCGTAGTCGGTTTTTCTCCTGAGCGTAATCGCTAATGTTGATTATACTGCAGTGCAATTGGTTGATACTTGGGGAAGGGGCGCTTAGTGGCTGCATCTAAATCTACCGTTCATCGCATTCTCGATACGGCGGTAGAGCTGTTTGCCGAAAAGGGGTTTGAACAGACCTCGGTTCGCGATATTACTCAAGCCGCCGGTGTCAATTTGGCGGCGATAAACTACCATTTTGGTTCTCGAGATGCGCTGATTCATGCCGTGGCCGAGCGATACCTGACGCCGTTGTGTCGTGATATGGAGCGCCAGCTTGATGATCATGAAGCCTCCGATGTCGAGCTAACGCTGGAGGATCTGCTGGAGCTGTTGATTAGTTCCATGCTGAAAGCCGTCGAGCGCGATAGCCAAGGTGTCTGTTTGTTTATGCGGTTGGTCGGTCAGGCTTATTTGAGCTCCGATGATACGCTGCGCAGTTTTCTTGATCGACGCTATGGACGCAGTTTTAGGCGTTTGTTGGATCATTTGAGCCGCAAAGTACCGCAGCTGAGCCAAAGTGAATTCTATTGGCGTTGTCACTTCTTGGTCGGCGCAGCAGTATTGCCGTTAGCCCGGCATGGCTTGTTGAGCGATCAAGAACAGTTGTTACTGGGGCTACACGCCTCTGAGCCAGAAGTGTTTCATCGACTGGTCGCTTTTCTTGCCGCAGGGTTTCGTTCAGAAGCCGATCTGGTGACACACAATCCGTTGTCACCGCCTTTAAAGCCACTACCCAGCAACGATGAGCCTGATACACCCGGTAAAGGTGAATGAATCAGGCGCAAGCCCGTATTGATATCGATATAGCTCAGCAACAGTTGGCGCTGTATCAAGGCCCGCAGTTAGCGGCTCGGTTTAGTATATCTTCAGCCCGCAATGGTGTTGGCGAGCAGCGCGACAGCGGTTGTACGCCGCGGGGGTTGCATCGTATTCGAGCCAAGATTGGCGAAGACTGTGCGCTCAATACGGTGTTTGTCGGGCGACGCCCCAGTGGCGAACGGTACAGCTCAGAACTGGCCCGGCAGTATCCTAAGCGTGACTGGATCTTAACCCGCATCCTCTGGTTGAGTGGCTGCGAACCGGGTGTTAACCGGCTAGGCCATTGCGACAGTATGCAGCGCTATATCTATATCCACGGCACACCCGATTCTGAACCGATGGGCGTTGCGCTTTCTCACGGCTGCATCCGGATGCGAAACGCGGATCTGGTCTGGCTGTTTGATCGGGTTGGCTGCGGCACTGCGGTACAAATAGACTCTTGAACAAGACCTCCCCTGTCTAAAGGCGATAAGGAACTTAAATGACTGCCGGTCCATTGATGCTTGATTTAGAAGGAACCGAATTGACAGGCGCTGAATGGGAGCGGCTACTCAGTCCAGCAGTCGGTGGCATTATCTTGTTCAGTCGCAATTACCGCAGCCCCGAACAGTTGTTAACGTTGACCGATAGTCTCCGCCAGCTACGCCCCGAACTGTTGATTGCGGTGGATCATGAAGGCGGCCGAGTGCAGCGTTTTCGTGACGGCTTCACGCGGATTCCGGCGATGGCTAAACTGGGTTCACTGTGGCGAACCGATCCGCAAGCCGGATTAACCCTGGCCCGTGATTGCGGTTGGCTATTTGCCTCTGAACTGCTGGCTTATGGTATCGATATCAGCTTTGCTCCGGTGTTGGATCTGGATCGTGGCATCAGTGAAGTGATCGGTGATCGAGGCTTTGGTGGTGACAGCGACTCGGTCGAACCAGTGGCTGCGGCGTTGATGGCCGGTATGCACGACGCGGGCATGGCAACTACCGGCAAGCATTTCCCGGGGCACGGGACGGTGGTGGCGGATTCGCACCTGGAGATGCCGATCGATCCGCGCCCGTTTGAACAGATCGAAGCCGAAGACCTGCGCCCGTTCGCGCGATTATCGCAACCGTTGCAGCACGGCGATGAAGTGCTGATGGATGCGGTGATGCCTGCCCATGTGGTGTATTCGGATTGCGACGCACAACCAGCGGGTTTTTCCGATTTCTGGCTACAAACGATCCTGCGTCAGCAGCTGGGGTTTGATGGAGTGATCTTCAGCGATGACTTGAGTATGGCCGGTGCTGAGATGGCTGGAAACTATGCCGAGCGGGCGGCTGCGGCGATGGCTGCGGGTTGCGATATGGTGCTGGTCTGTAACCAGCCCCAAGCTGCGCAAGAGGTGCTGCAATGGCTTGAGGCCCAAGGGCTAACCAGCGCTCCTCGGGTGATGAGGATGAAAGCACGAAAGCAGGTCGAGCTGGCAACGTTGCAGCGTAGCGAGCGTTGGCAGCGATGTCAGCAGCAGTTAGAGAATCTTTGATTAGAACCTATTGTTAGTCGAATGTAGCGAGGTCAGAAGGAGTGGAGATGGAGTTGGCGCAGTTTTGGGATCAGCTGGGACTGCAGAGCCCCGAGAAGTTCTGGATTATCGAAGTCTTTATCGTTGTCTTCTTGACCTTATTGGCCAGCTTTCTGCTGAGTCGTTTGCTCAGCCGGCTTGCCCGTAAGCTCGAGCAAACCCGTAATATCTGGGATGATATCATTCTTGAAGCCCTGCGGCGGCCGGCAACGCTGTTGATCTGGGCCATCGGTTTAGGCTGGGCTGCGCGAATTATCGATCAGCGAACAGAAACGATGCTGCTTGAGATCGTTGAGCCGGCCCGTGATGTCGCCGTGATTGTACTCTTGACCTGGTTCTTACTCCGTCTGATTCGTGGTGTCCAGGCCGGGTTGATGGACCCTCAGCGGGTTAGCAAACCGATGGACGAGACCACCGCCCACGCTATCAGCAAGCTGTTGCGGGCGTCGGTGATCATCACCTCGGTGCTGGTGATCTTGCAGTCGATGGGGTACAGCGTTTCGGGTGTGCTGGCATTCGGCGGTATCGGTGGTATTGCGGTGGGCTTTGCCGCTAAGGATCTGCTGGCTAATTTTTTCGGTGGCTTGATGGTCTACTTGGACCGCCCCTTTGTGGTGGGTGACTGGATCCGTTCGCCAGACCAACAGATCGAAGGCACGGTTGAGTATATTGGTTGGCGCCAGACACGCATCAGAACCTTTGATAAAAGGCCGCTGTATGTTCCCAACGCCACCTTTGCCAGTATTTCGGTAGAGAACCCTTCGCGGATGACCAACCGGCGGATCTATGAAACCTTAGGGGTGCGCTATGACGATGCTAGCCAGCTTAAAGAAATTATTGACGCGGTACGATTGATGCTCAAACAGCACCCCGAGATCGATACGGGTCAGACCCTGATCGTCAACTTTAATGCCTTTGGTTCCAGCTCGCTCGACTTCTTTGTTTACACCTTTACCAAGACTACTGACTGGGTCAAATTCCATTCGATCAAAGAGGACGTGATGCTAAAAATCATGGCGATTATTGATCAGCATGGTGCCGAGATCGCGTTTCCGACTCAAACCGTACATCTGGCTGGTTCCGAGCAGATGCTCCGAGCCGAGTCAGGCTGAACCGGACTATTACTAGGGGGGGGCTAGGTGGTACAGGGAGGTGCCACCATTGATCGAAGGCCAAATAGTTAAGAAACCTATTTGGCCTTCGGGCTAATCAGTTCCAACCTCCTCGTCCGGGATCACCTCCGATTCCGCTTGGCCAGCACCGATCCACTCCTGCAGCAGCGGGTTATCGAGCTGAAGCCTGATGTATTTGGCACTGTTGTGCTGCAGGCTGACCTGATAACCGTGTAGGCGGATCGCCACCGGGGCAAAGAAGGCATCGATGATACCGAAGCGGCCGAATAGCCAAGGGCCATGTTGGGTCTTGGCATCGGTGCACTGCTGCCATATCTGTTCGATTCGATCGATATCAGCGCGTGTGGCAGCAGAGATTTCAACCTGTCGCTGATTGGCTCGGCAGTTCATCGGTAGCTCACTGCGCAGCGCGTTAAAGCCGCTGTGCATCTCGCTCACGTATGCCCGCGCCAGGGCTCGCTGCTGACGGTTATCAGGCCATAGTAGCGGGTGGTCTTCGGCCAGATATTCACAGATCGCCAGGGTATCCCAGATATTCAGCGTGCCATCGATAAGCACCGGGACTCGGCAGGCAGCTGAATATTGACCGATCTGCTGCTTGAACTGATCGGTATCGAGCGCTAGTCGCACTTCGTTAAAATGGATCCCCAGATGTTTGAGCACTAACCAGGATCGTAGCGACCAGGATGAGTAATTTTTATTGCCGATCACTAAGGTTGGCATCGGGCTGCTCCTATCTAACAGCTGTGCCGGCGAATAGCTGTGCCGGTATAGCGGTGGTTCGGTTAGCGGGTTTTAGCTCCGTTTAAGGTTGCAGTAACGGATGGTCTTTTGGCAGGTTGCGTGACATCCACAAGGCTAACTTGTGGCGCATATTGGGCAGGTCGACCTGATCTTTGGCTAGCGGCTGGACCAGCTGGTCGTGGACCAGCAGCTTGTAGATGGCGGTGATCTTAAGATCGGAGCTATCGTTGGCTTCAAACTCACCCGCGCCCCGCTTGTTAAGGTAGAGCCCGCCGACTCGAATCGCTTCTTTGAGTAATTCTTTTTCATGTTTGAGCTTTTTCATATCAACCCTTGTCATAACACGTAGTTTGAGCGGAATAGAACAGATTATAGGGGCTGTTTAAGCCGGCGTCTTGCTAATCTTATCAATAGTTTATGGCGTTTAATATTACCGGCTTACGTCGTGCTCCCCAGTCACCGGGTTGTGCTTCAAACACTCCTGCGATGGGGTGCTGGCAATAGCGGCAACAGCCATCGCTGGTGAGCTGCCAACTACCAAGTTGATACCAGTCGCGCTCGATCAACAACGCCTTGCAGCGAGGGCAGAAGGTGCTTCCCCCTTCGCTATCGTGCACGTTGCCGGTATAGACGTAGTGTAAACCCGCAGCGAGGCCGATCTGACGGG
>JBALWS010000094.1:0-17684 GCA_036960405.1 Halopseudomonas sp.
CTTGTCCAGCGGGAATTCGCGGGCCGGTAAAAGATGAATGCTGTCGACCTGATCCATCGATCGTTGGTTTTCGGGGTCAAAGGTACGCAGAGTGTCGATCTCATCGTCGAACAGATCGATGCGATAGGGTAGTTCTGAACCCATCGGGTAGATGTCGAGAATCGAGCCACGCACGGCAAATTCACCATGCTCGTAAACGGTGTCGACGGCGCGGTAGCCATGCTCGGCCATATCCGAGCGAAGCTGATCAAGGTTAAGTTGTTGGCCTTGTTCCATCAGTAGGCTGTTGGCCGAGATAAAGCTGCGCGGCGGTAGCTTTTGTAGCAGCGCTGTTGCCGGAACGATTAACACACCCTGCTTGATCTGACCGATGCGGTTGAGACAGGCCAGTCGCTGCGAGGTGATGTCTTGGTGCGGTGAAAAGTTATCGTAAGGCAGGGTTTCCCAGTCTGGAAAATTCAGGATTTCTAGGCTGGGCAGATAAAAAAGGACCTCTGCTTCTAGCTGTACCGCTGCTTCGACGTTACGGGTGACAACCAACGTCAGTTGCGAGTGGCTAGCAGCCAGCTCCGCAATCAGCAGGCCGCTGGCAGCGCCGGTTAGGTTGTCGATGTAACGAGTCTTTCCCGCTGAAGATGCGGGTATCTGGGAGGTGAGAAGCGGTTTCATTGGGTGTCGCAGAGTCGTAGCCAGTAGATGATAGTGCACGCATTGTAGCGGCTGCTGTTGCGAGCGCAATCGTCGTGAAACAAGCGATTATAATCTCGTTGTGCTCAAGTGATAGCAGGGTGCTGGGATAATGTCCGATATTTCCGTCATGAATGGTCCCTATTGATAGGGTAATAGCGGCTAAAGTTGGCCTGTTGACGGTTTGATCGAGGGGGGATAAAAGAGCATAATATCGCCTCAAATTTTCATGCCTGACGACATTGGAGTAGCCCCTGTGAGTCAAGAACAAGTTTTTGCTGAATGGAAAGCGCGCGAAGCCGCTGCCGAATCAATGATTCCGCTGATTGGTCGTTTGTATCGTGATAGCGAAGTTGAGTCTTCTGTATACGGCAAGATTGTGGTCAATCGTTCCGTGATCGCCATCATCAAGGCGCACCGTGCAGTTCGTCAGATTGAAGGTGAAGAAGTCTCTGTGCACGATACCTACCCCGTGTTGCAGGCGTTGGACAAAATGGATCTGGGGCGTGCCCATGTCGATATCGGCAAGCTGGCGGTCAAGTATCGCAAAGAGGGCAATGGTGCTTCGATGGATGATTTCCTCAAGCAGGAGCTTGCTGGAGCGCTGAAGAATGGTGATGTAACGACCCCGACCGATGTGGTGCTGTACGGTTTTGGTCGTATTGGTCGTTTATTGGCTCGCCTGCTGATCGATAAAACCGGCGGTGGTCATAGTCTGCGGCTACGTGCGATTGTTGTTCGCGGTGGCGGTAAGGGTGATTTGGAAAAACGGGCCAGTTTGTTGCGTCGTGACTCGGTTCACGGTTCTTTTTTGGGAACGATCAGTGTTGACGAAGAAAACAGCACTATCATCGCTAACGGTAATGTTATTAAGGTAATTTATGCCGATGCGCCGGATACCATTGATTACACCGCATATGGCATCAGTAATGCCGTGATCATGGATAATACCGGTAAGTGGCGTGACCAAGACGGTCTGTCACTACACCTGCGTGCAAACGGTGCTTCTCGGGTGATCCTGACTGCGCCGGGTAAGGGTGTTAAGAATATCGTCATGGGTGTTAACACCAGTGATATCTCTGTTGACGATAAGATTTTGTCAGCTGCGTCCTGTACGACTAACGCTATCACGCCAATTCTTAAGGCGGTTAATGATAAGTTTGGGGTTAAGAATGGTCATGTTGAAACCGTGCACTCTTACACCAACGATCAAAACCTGATCGATAACTACCATAAGGGCGATCGTCGAGGTCGTTCTGCGGCTTTGAATATGGTTATCACCGAAACAGGAGCAGCCAAGGCGGTTTCGAAGGCTTTGCCAGTGATGGAAGGCAAGTTGACCGGTAATTCGATCCGTGTTCCAACGCCAAATGTGTCGATGGCGATCTTGAATCTAAACTTGGAAAATGAGACGTCCAAGGAAGAGATGAACGATTATCTGCGTGATATCGCGTTGCACTCAAATCTGCAAAAGCAGGTTGATTACAGTATTTCTCCTGAAGCGGTTTCGACCGACTTCGTTGGTTCGCGCGCTGCGGGTGTGGTCGATGGTCTGGCAACGATCGTCAGCGGTGATTCCTGTGTGTTATACGTTTGGTACGATAACGAGTTTGGCTACAGCTGCCAGGTTATACGTATGCTGCAACAGATGACGCAAACTGCACTGCCGGCTTTCCCGATCGAAGGTTAAGTTTCGCAGTGAGATAAAAAACCGCCTACGGGCGGTTTTTTTATTTTGGGCTGTGGGCGGTCGTTGCTATTTGTCAGTTGCTGATGGATGGCCTGGAATTAGCGGCAGAATACCCTGTTTAAGGATGGATATAAGCCTTTGGGTGAGTGGAAGTTTTTGCCCTAGATCATTATAATTACGCGATTTTTTTAGTTGGACCCCATTGGGGATTAGGCAAAAACTTTCATTAGAAAAGTTGTCTTTTTTGTCTAAGGGTCTGAAATTTAGAGCTTTTTGATTGGGTGAGGCGCATGATCAAGATCACAAAAGGTCTGGATCTACCTATTGCCGGGACACCGAAGCAGACCATTGTAGATGGTCCTAAGGTGAACTCGGTTGCTGTCATTGGACCTGATTATGTTGGTATGAAGCCAACTATGTCAGTCCGTGAGGGTGATCGAGTTAAACTCGGCCAGGTGATTTTTTCCGATAAAAAAACGCCCGGTGTTAAATACACCGCTCCTGCAGGTGGAGTGGTGTCTGCGATTAACCGTGGTGAGAAACGTGCTTTGCAGTCCGTCGTAATCGATATCGATGGCGACGATGCAGTAGAGTTTGCTAAGTACGATGCCGCGCAAGTTACGCGCGAGCAAGTTGTTGAAAACCTGGTTGAATCAGGTCTGTGGACAGCCTTGCGTACGCGTCCGTACAGTAAGGTTCCTGCGCCTGAAAGTGCGCCTAACTCGATCTTTATCACTGCGATCGATACTAACCCGTTGGCCGCTGATCCTGCTGTCATCATCGCTGAGCAAAAAGAAGCGTTTGTTGCCGGTCAGCAGATTCTCTCTAAACTGGTTCAGGGTAAGGTTTACCTGTGTAAAGCCGCTGGGGCCGATGTGCCTGCCGCGACTGAATCAACCGTGCAGGAATTTAGCGGTATTCATCCTGCTGGCAACGCCGGTACGCATATCCACTTCCTTGATCCAGTGGATGCGTCGAAAACAGTTTGGACCATCGGTTATCAAGATGTGATCGCCGTGGCTAAATTGTTTGAAACCGGTGTTCTGTGGACCGAGCGTGTTATTGCACTGGCTGGTCCTCAAGTCCCCGAAGGCAAGCTACTGCGGACCCGTCTGGGTGCCAATACCGATGCCCTGGTTGCCGGTTTGGTAAAAGACGCGGATAACCGTGTTATTTCTGGTTCGGTCTTTAATGGTCGTACCGCCGAAGGAACCCTTGCGTTCCTGTCGCGTTATACCAATCAGATCAGCGTGTTGCTTGAAGGTCGTTCGCGCGATTTCTTGGGCTGGATCGCGCCAGGTGCCGAGAAATACTCGCTGCTGAATATCGTAACCGGCAAGCTGAGCGCTAATAAACTGTTCAACTTTACCACGACGACTAATGGTTCCGAGCGAGCCATGGTACCGGTAGGGCAGTTCGAAGAGGTGATGCCGCTGGATATCCTACCGACTCAGTTGCTGCGTGCGCTGGTGGTTGGTGATATGGATACCGCGATCGCCTTGGGCGCCCTGGAGTTGGAAGAGGAAGATTTGGCTCTTTGTACTTATGCCTGTACGGGTAAGTATGAATACGGTCCGATCCTTCGCGACAACCTGACAGCGATCGAGAAAGAGGGTTAATTCGTGAGCATCAGAAATATTCTCGACAAGATGGAGCCGCATTTCCATAAAGGCGGCAAGTATGAAAACTGGTACGCGCTTTACGAAGCGGCTGATACCATTTTCTACACCCCTGGCCAGATCACCAAAACCGGATCGCATGTCCGTGACATGGTTGATCTGAAACGTATGATGATCCTGGTGTGGGCATGTACTTTCCCCGCTGTGTTTGCCGGTACCTATTTCTTAGGTTTTCAGGCCAACTCTGCTATGGCGGCTCTCGGTCTGACCGAAGCTGAAGGTTGGCGCGGTGCTATCATCGATTCGCTGGCGGGTCACAACCCCGAAAGCATGTGGGATAACTTCATCTACGGCTTCGTTTATTGGCTGCCTGTATACCTGACCACGTTTATCGTGGGCGGTTTCTGGGAAGTGCTGTTTGCGATGAAGCGTGGACATGAAGTTAACGAAGGTTTCTTCGTCACCTCTATCCTGTTCGCGTTGATCCTGCCGCCTTCGATTCCTCTGTGGCAAGTTGCCCTGGGTATCAGCTTCGGTGTGGTGATCGGTAAGGAAGTGTTCGGTGGAACCGGCAAGAACTTCCTTAACCCGGCACTGGCTGGTCGTGCGTTCCTGTTCTTCGCCTACCCCGCTCAGTTGTCTGGCGATGCGGTCTGGACTGCGGTTGACGGCTTCGCTGGCGCGACTCCGCTGGGTCTGGCTGCTGTTGCCGACCCCGCTGTAGGGGCAGTACAAACGATTCTGAATAGCAACGTCACCTGGATGGATGCCTTTATGGGTAACATTCAAGGTTCTGTCGGTGAGGTGAGCACGATTGCGATCCTGATCGGTGGCGCGGCGCTGATGTTCTTCAAGATCGCTGCCTGGCGCATCGTTGCCGGCGTGATGGTCGGTATGATCGCGACCTCGCTGCTGTTTAACATGATCGGCTCTGACACTAACCCAATGTTTGGTCTGCCGTTCTGGTGGCACTTCGCTCTGGGTGGTTTCGCTTTCGGCATGATGTTCATGGCGACCGACCCGGTTTCTGCCTCGATGACCAATACCGGTAAATGGTGGTTTGGCGGTCTGATCGGTCTGATGGTAGTGCTGATCCGTGTGGTCAACCCGGCCTTCCCAGAAGGCATGATGCTGGCAATCCTGTTTGCCAACCTGTTTGCACCGTTGATCGACTACTTCGTAGTGCAGGCCAACATCAAGCGGAGGATGTTACGCAATGTCAGCTAATAACGATACGATCTCCAAAACGCTGATCGTTACGATCTCGCTGTGTGTGGTTTGCGCAGTGTTAGTATCGGCGGCAGCGGTTGGTCTAAAGCCTTTGCAGGAAGCCAACAAAAGACTCGATAAAATGACCAACGTTTTGGCTGCTGCGAACATCAGCACCGAAGGTCAGGATATCGAAGCGCTGTTTGACAGCTCTGTGGTTGCACGGGTGTTGGATCTTGAGCAAAACACCTGGGCCGACAACATCGATCCAGCCAACTACGACGAAACCAAAGCGGTTAAAGATCCAGCTCAAGCGGTTCAGTTGAGCTCCGATCAAGACCAGGCTGGTATTCGTCAGCACGCCCGTTACAAGACCCTGTATATGGTCAAGAACGGCGATGCAGTTGAGACATTGATCCTGCCGATTCACGGCAAGGGCCTGTGGTCAACGTTGTATGGCTTTATGGCGCTCGAAGGTGACTTCAATACCATCGTTGGCCTGGGCTTCTACGCGCACGCCGAGACTCCTGGTCTGGGTGGCGAAGTGGACAACCCTCGTTGGAAAGCACTGTGGCCGGGTAAGAAGGTCTTTACTGGTGACGATAGCAGCAACGCCGCGATCGGCTTGATCAAAGGTAAGGTTGATCCAGCTAACAAGAGCGCTGCTCATCAGATCGACGGTCTGGCTGGTGCGACACTGACCTCTAACGGTGTAACCAATCTGGTTCAGTTTTGGCTGAGCGAGAACGGCTACGCTCCCTTCCTGGCTAAACTGCGCGCGGGTGAGGTGTAATCATGGCTAAAGTAACTGCTAAAGAAGTCTTAACATCACCAGTTGTCGAGAACAACCCGATCGCTCTGCAGATCCTGGGTATCTGTTCTGCGCTGGCGGTAACCAGCTCGATGAACGTTGCGCTGGTTATGAGCCTGGCGGTAATCGCGGTAACGGCGTTTTCGAACCTGTTTATCTCGGCTATCCGTCAGCATATCCCGAGTAATATTCGGATCATCGTACAGATGACCATCATCGCCTCGTTGGTAATCGTGGTTGATCAGGTTCTCAAAGCGTTTGCCTACGAGCTGTCTAAGCAGCTGTCGGTATTCGTCGGTCTGATCATCACCAACTGTATCGTGATGGGTCGCGCCGAAGCCTTTGCCATGAAGAACCCTCCAGGGATCAGCTTCATGGACGGTATCGGTAACGGTCTGGGTTACGGTGCGGTACTGATGTTCGTTGGATTTGTCCGTGAGTTGTTTGGATCCGGTTCGTTGTTTGGCGTCGAGATCTTCTCGCTGGTCAACAACGGTGGTTGGTATGTGGCTAACGGTATGATGTTGCTACCTCCGTCTGCTTTCTTCGTCATCGGTTTGATGATCTGGGGTCTTCGTACCTGGAAGAAGAATCAGGTGGAAGCGGCAGATTTCACCATTGCCCCCAACACCAAGTAAGCAGAGGCGAATAAACGATGGAACATTATATAAGTTTGCTGGTTAAGGCGATCTTCATCGAGAACATGGCGCTGGCCTTCTTCTTGGGGATGTGTACCTTTATCGCCATCTCGAAGAAGGTGCAGACCGCGATGGGTCTGGGTGTTGCGGTTGTCGTGGTACTGGGTATCACCGTGCCGATCAACAACCTGATCTACAGCCATCTGTTGGCTGACGGAGCACTGGCTTGGGCTGGTTTTCCGGATGTCGACCTGAGCTTTTTGGGTCTGATCTCGTACATCGGCGTTATCGCGGCGATGGTTCAGATCCTGGAAATGATTCTGGATAAGTACTTCCCACCTTTATACAACGCGCTGGGTGTATTCCTGCCGTTGATCACCGTTAACTGCGCCATCATGGCCGGTGCGTTGTTCATGGTAGAGCGTGATTATAACTTCGGCGAGTCCGTGGTTTACGGCATCGGTGCCGGTATGGGTTGGGCTTTTGCGATCACCGCTCTGGCGGGTATTCGTGAAAAGCTGAAGTACAGCGATGTGCCTCACGGCCTTCGTGGTCTGGGCATCACCTTCATCACTGTAGGTTTGATGTCACTGGGCTTCATGTCCTTCTCTGGCGTGCAGCTGTAACGCTGCACGGTATTTGAATCAGAGCTCGAATAAGTAAAGGTTAAACGAACATGGAACAAATTATACTCGGTGTAGTTATGTTCACAGTCGTGGTACTGGCACTGGTAGCGGTCATTCTTTTTGCCCGCTCCAAGCTGGTTTCCAGCGGCGACGTGAAGATCGAGATCAATGGTGATCCCGAAAAAACTATCCATGCCCCAGCCGGTGACAAGCTGCTGGGTACCTTGGCGGGTCAGGGTATCTTCCTGTCATCTGCCTGTGGTGGTGGTGGTACTTGTGCACAGTGTAAGTGTATCGTCGAAGAGGGTGGTGGCGAGATGCTGCCAACCGAAGAGGGTCACTTCACCAAAGGCGAGGGTCGTGAAGGCTGGCGTCTGTCGTGTCAGGTTGCTGTTAAGCAGGACATGAAGATCGAAGTTGAAGAAGAGGTCTTCGGCGTTAAGAAGTGGGAGTGCACCGTTGACTCCAACCCGAACGTAGCAACCTTCATCAAAGAGCTGACCCTGCGTCTGCCTGAAGGCGAGAACGTTGACTTCCGCGCTGGTGGTTACGTGCAGTTGGAGTGTCCTCCACACGTTGCCGCGTACAAAGACTTCGAAATCGACGAGGAATACCACGAGGATTGGGACAAGTTCAACATCTGGCGCTACGTGTCCAAGGTTGATGAGACCACGATCCGTGCCTACTCGATGGCGAACTACCCCGAAGAGCGTGGTGTGGTTAAGTTCAACATCCGTGTTGCAACGCCACCTCCAGGACGTGACGATCTGCCAGCCGGTAAGATGTCTTCGTACGTGTTCAGCTTGAAGCCTGGCGATAAAGTGACTGTTTACGGTCCGTTCGGTGAGTTCTTCGCTAAAGACACCGATGCTGAAATGGTGTTTGTCGGCGGTGGTGCTGGTATGGCGCCAATGCGCTCGCACATCTTCGACCAGCTCAAGCGGGTCAATACCGACCGTAAGATCTCTTATTGGTACGGTGCGCGCTCCATGCGTGAAGCGTTCTACGGCGAAGAGTTCGATAAGCTGGCCGCAGAGAACGAGAACTTCAAGTGGCACCTAGCCTTGTCCGATCCTCTACCTGAGGACAACTGGGACGGTTACACCGGCTTCATCCACAACGTACTGTTCGAAAACTATCTGAAGGATCACGAAGCGCCTGAAGATTGCGAATTCTACATGTGTGGACCGCCAATGATGACCTCAGCGGTGATCAAACTGCTGGAAGATCTTGGCGTTGAGCGTGACAACATCCTGCTCGATGACTTCGGGGGCTAATCACAGCTTTCGATGATGATGCGAAGTATCTTCACTCGGATCGCAGCGCTGCTGGCCTTGACCACTGCGCTGCTGACCGGTTGCGCGGACGGCGACCCTCGGGTCGCCGTTCATGCTTTATCCGGTACCACTATGGGTACCAGCTACCATATCAAGGTGGTTGCTCCATCGACCCTGGATAAGGCTGCGTTGAATCAACGAATTCAATCGGTGTTAGATCGGATAGAATTACGCATGTCGACCTACCGTGACGATTCCGAACTGAGCCGCTTTAATCAAGCGGAACCCGGTACGGCTTTTTCGGTTTCAGCCGAGACCGCACAAGTCGTCGCGCTCGGCATAGAAGTTAGCCAGCAGACCGCTGGCGCATTCGACACCACGGTTGGACCACTGGTGAATCTGTGGGGCTTTGGTCCCGACCCCCGCAATACGCAAGCACCCGAAGCGGAGTTGATTCTGCAGAGCCTGCAACAAGTAGGCTACCAAGCGATTGAGGTCGATCAAGCGGCGACTACGCTGCTAAAGCGTGAGCCTAGATACCTGGATCTATCAGCGATTGCCAAAGGCTACGCAGTCGATCAGGTGGCCGAATTGCTAGAAGCCGAATTCAACGGCTATATGGTTGAAGTGGGTGGCGAGTTGCGTTTGCACGGCGTCAAGCCCGACGGTCAACGTTGGCGGATCGCAGTGGAAACCCCCGACTCTTCAACCCGCGAGATTCAGCGAGTGATCGAGGTGGGTAACAATGCGATTGCCACCTCTGGCGATTATCGCAACTATTTTGAACAGGATGGGGTGCGTTATTCGCATACCATCGATCCCGTAACGGGACGACCGATCAATCATCGTTTGGCGTCGGTAACGGTGGTTGACCGTTCCTGCGCACGTGCCGATGCGATGGCAACGGCAATGATGGTGCTTGGAGATGAAAAGGGTTTGGCGTTGGCCGAACAGCTGGGCCTCCACGCCCTGTTTATAGTGAAAAGTGATGATGGCTTCATTGAAACGCAAACAACCAGTTTTGGTCAATTTATAAAACCGTTGAATTAATCAACGCGAGGTAGCGATTGCTTCGGCATGCAGCGTACTGCCGATAGCGAAGAGAGGTAATTATGGAAACGTTTTTTATCGTATTTGCAGTGTTTATATTGGTGATAGTCGCCAGTTCAGTCGGCGTGATCATGGGGCGCAAGCCTATTAAAGGATCGTGCGGAGGTGTGGGCGCGGCGTTGGGCGAGACGGATTATACCTGCCCGTTGTGTGGCGATGATCCGAATAAGTGTGAAAAAGAGCAGGAGGCCGCAGCGCAAGCCGCAGCCACAGAAGATTTGAGTTACGAGGTTGCCACCAAGTAGTAACCCGCTTTACCAACGCGGCAAAGAGCTGCTTGAGATACAAACATAATCAGATTGTGCGATAGGGGTATTTGATGGCGACTTATGACTACGATGTTGTAATTATCGGGTCCGGACCGGCTGGAGAGGGGGCTGCGATGAATGCGGCCAAAAAGGGCTGCAAAGTTGCGGTGGTTGAAGTGCGCGATCAGGTGGGTGGTAACTGTACCCATGTGGGCACCATCCCATCCAAGGCGCTGCGTCACTCGGTCAAGCAGATCATGGAATTCAACACCAACCCGATGTTCCGAGATATCGGTGAGCCGCGTTGGTTCTCTTTTCCAAAGGTGCTTAAGAGCGCCGAGAAGGTCATCGCCAATCAGGTGATGATGCGTACCGGTTTTTATGCCCGCAACCGTATTGACGTCTATTTTGGCCAGGCGCGCTTTAAAGATGCCACCACCGTACAGATCGAACACGCCCAACGCGGTGACGATATCCTTAAAGCCAAAAATGTCATCATCGCCACCGGTTCGCGCCCTTACCAACCCGATGATGTCGATTTCAATCACCCTCGGATCTATAACTCAGATACTATTCTCAAGCTCGAGCACACACCGCGCACGTTGATTGTTTACGGTGCGGGGGTTATTGGTTGTGAGTACGCGTCTATCTTCGCCGGCCTAGGGGTTAAAGTCGATCTGATCGATAACCGTGATCGGCTGTTGTCGTTCCTCGATGATGAGATCTCCGATGCACTGGGCTACCATCTGCGTAATAACGGCTGCACCATTCGTCACAACGAGGAATACGAGTCAATACAGGGCGACGACCACGGTGTGGTGCTGACGTTGCAGTCGGGCAAGAAACTGCGGGCTGATGCCTTCATGTGGTGCAACGGTCGTACCGGTAATACCGATAATCTGGGATTATCGAATATCGGGCTTGAAGCCGATGGCCGTGGTCAGCTCAAAGTTGATGACCATTATCGTACCGAAGTTGCTGGTGTTTATGCCGCTGGCGATGTTGTGGGTTGGCCAAGCTTAGCCTCCGCCGCAATTGGTCAGGGCCGTGCTGCCAGTGACGACATGCTGAAATCGGATGATTTCCGCTATATCTCCGAGGTCCCAACCGGAATCTATACCATCCCAGAGATCAGCTCGATCGGTAAGAGCGAAATGGAATTGACGGCAGCTAAGATCCCGTACGAAGTCGGGCAGGCGTTCTTTAAAGATATGGCCCGAGCGCAGATTTACGGCGAGCCGGTAGGCATGCTGAAGATTTTGTTTAACCGTGAAACGTTGGAGATATTGGGCATCCATTGCTTTGGTGACCGTGCCTCCGAGATCATTCATATCGGTCAAGCGATCATGTCGCAACAGGGGGAAGCGAATACGCTGAAGTATTTTGTTAATACCACCTTTAACTATCCGACAATGGCTGAAGCCTACCGGGTTGCCGCGATTGCTGGCCTCAACCGAATCGCCAATCTGTAAGTATCAGATTTATTTCAGTTATGAAAAAGCCTGCTTCAGCAGGCTTTTTTTGTGGTGTAAGGCTAGCCACTATTGGCGGATGTCGTGAGAATAATCGCCGACTTTATACGACTCGTGGCATTTGACGCATTGGGTCATCAGCAGGCTTAGATCACTAAGCAGTTGCAGGGGTTCACGACCCGCTGCAGCGGCCTCTGCCAGCGCGTCGAATTTTTCATGGAGTGCGAAACCCAGATCCCGGAATCTCGGAACGAGATTGGCCGTCATCACCGGTTTGACTTCGTAAACGGATATTTTCCCCATTGAACGTGCCGCTTTTTCAATCGCCTGAGGATCTTCTTTGGCGATTGCTAGGGTGATCTGTTTGATGCCGGTTAGGTAGTTGCGCATATCCTCGAGCAACATGGTGCGTTCCATTGGACGCAAGACAATCAGATTTCGTTCGTCGTCAGTCTCAGCAAAGCTCGTTGCGGGGGAGGTTGCGATAAGGGTGGGAAGGATTACAGCGCCAAAAATAGAACGAAAGCTCATGATTTCAATCCTTTTTTATTTTTATAGATTTAATTAAGCATAAGCGAGACTGGGCAGTTAGCAAAGTTGATTTGATAGATTAGCAATGTTTGATGCGATTACGATAAACACCATTAGCGATACTGCAAACGGTGTCGCTTACAATTGAACTGCGAATAGAGCTTGTTGTAGTCACTACGTTTTTTCCGCCAGCTTTGCATCTGGGAGGCGCTGCCTCCTTGTCGGCGTTTGTCGGTATAGTGCTGGATCTGCTTAGTTATTGATTGGCAGCGCTTAGCCGATCCCGGCTCAGATCCATAACTGGTAGAAGCGGCTAACGCTAAGCAAAGGCTGACAGCGAGTATCGAAGTCTTCATGACACAATCCTTGTGTTAAGTCGAAGAGATAAGAGATGGCGAGTAGGCGTCCTGCCCAACTGGAGCAATATTGATTATTTAGTGGTGCGAGCTAAAGCCGGGGCTATTAGCAAAGCGTTTCTGCTGCTTAATGTTGTAAACCATCCGATCCACTTCATCGAGCATCTTATCAACACAGGTGTTGGTATCGGCTTGATAACACTTTGCTCCAACGCTGGTCGTCAACGGCGGCATGCTATCACGTTGCTTCTTCAACAGATTGAGCTTGCGTTGAATGCGGATGGCCAGATTTTCCATATCTTCCTGCTGGCGGATAAATACCAGTGCGGCAAACTCATCGCTGCCGATCCTGGCGGCGATGTCAGAATCGCGTAGCTCGCTGGTGAGCGCATTGGCCATCGCCTGTAACGCTTGGTCGCCGATATCCTGTCCCAGTTGTTCGTTAATACTGTGCAGGTTGTCGAGGTCGAAATAGATTAATGCATAGGTGTGGCCGTAACGTTTGGCGACACTGAGTTTGTGTTCGGCCAAAGTTTTAAACCCTTGGCGGTTGTAGATGCCGGTCAGCTCGTCTGTCAGGGTGAGTTCGTTGAGTAGTTGATCCTGTACCAGCAAATTCAGATCTGATTCGATCAGTGCCCGAAAGGTTTTCAGCAATTCAAAAAATTGGGGGCGATAATCCGAGGGAGTATGGTCGAGGATACATAGCGATCCAAACATTAGGCCGCTAGGCCAGTACAGCGGGATTCCTAGATAGGAATTAAACCCGGCCAGTGCGACCTCTTGATGGCTGGCCCAGCGGATGTCAGCGTTGGCATCGGGCACGTAGAGTTCGCGTTTTAGTTCTGCAATGACGTGGCCGAAAAGTTCTGCTTCGCGTGGGATGAAGCTGCCCGTAGGATAGGGATTGGAATCGTTGAAATTAGCCGCCACAACTTGTGAACCTTGACCGGTTGTTTGAAAAATACAGGCAGCCGGAGCGTGGAATAGCTCAGCGATAAGATTGGCGTTTTGTTGCCATTTTTGTAGCGATATCGGCAGGTTGTCTGTCTCAAGCAACCATTTATTCCAATCAATCATAACGGGGGGGGTGCTCCAAATATTCAACCCTCTCAGTCTAGTTCATTCCTTGCACAGCGTCAGCGTTTAATCGTTGAACAATCAGGCTTTAGCGATCAAATTGAGTCGATATCTCCATATCTTTGTACGAGGGGGAGAGGTGGGCTTTCGGAGCCACCCTGCTCGAGGTTGTTATGCACAGCACTAGCCACCGTTTATGTGACAAAGCTAACTGCACCACAGGTTTCAGTAGGGCTTGGTTGCGGTAAAGATGTTGCTAATTTTATCTCCTAGGTTGCTGCAAAACCAGAAAGGCTAACTATATTAATTGGACTGGTAGTTTGAACAGTTTCGATTAGCGGTTTGAGTTAGTTTATTAATCCCTTTGGTGTTTCTATGACAAATAAACATTCATTTTTGGCGGCGTTACTCTCGACCAGTTTGCTGGCTGCGAGTGTTTCGGTTGCCGCCCCGGTTCCTGTACAGGAACCCTCGAGCAAAGAAGATATTCAGGCTGCGCTTTCTGGAGGTGTCCCGGGAGGGCGCTGGAAGGAAGGATTGTTGTTTGAAGGCGTAGAGCCTATGCCATGGCTCAAGAGCGCTGCTAACTGGTTTCCGGGGACCGAGGAGGTGCAGCCCAACGAGATGCGGGTCACCTTTATGGGTACCGCACCGATGATTCGCCCTGGACAGATGAATACCTCTATCTATGTTGAATTGGGTAATGGCGACAACTTCGTCTTTGATATGGGCGAAGGTTCGGTTGCTAATTACGTAGCTGGACGGGTCTCGCTGAATCAGATCAAGCATGTCTTTATCACTCACCTGCACGTCGATCACTTCGGTTCGTTGCCCTACCTATGGATGTTTGGTACCTGGGCTGGCGGTTGGGATCAGCCTCTGACCGTCCACGGACCCTCGGGGCGCACCCCTGAATACGGCACCAAGACAATGGTCGAAGGGATGAAAATGATGCTCGGTTGGCACCGTGATGCTTTTAGTGTCTTCCCGGTTGGCAAAGGGCACGATATTCAGGTTAATGAGTTCGACTTCCGTGACAATGGTGGTGTGGTATACGAAGAAAATGGCGTCAAAGTGATTCATTGGCAGCGCTCGCACGCCAAAGATGGCGCTTCGGGCTACCGCTTGGATTGGAATGACATGTGTTTTGTCTGGACCGGTGATGGCCGTCCCAGCAATCTCGATATCAAATACGCCGAAGGTTGTGACCTTTACGTCACCGAACTGCAGCAAGAGGTGGTGGAAATTAATTCGGGGGTTCAAGGAGTGCCGCCGTTCCTTGCACGTTACACCATCGATACCCACCATACTCCGGGTTACGCGTCGGGGTACCTGGCCAACCAGATCAAACCGCGGATGTTTATGACTACGCATATGTCCTTCGACCCCTTTGTCAACGAAGAGATCGTGGCCGAAGTTCGCGAGCACTGGAAGGGACCGTACCACTTTGGTGCGCCCGATGGCATCGTGGTAAATATGACCAAAGATAAGGTTTGGGTGCGTGAAGGGATTCTCCCCGACTTTCCCAATAGCCGTGCACCGCAGTTTGACTTTACCAATGGTCAGCTGATCGTTCCGCATCCCCCTACAAGCCGCGAAGAGATTCAGGAACCGTTTGTGCGCGAGCAGCAGATCGATCCCAAGAAGTATTATCCTGAAGGCTATCATCCGCACCTGCTCGAAGAGTGGCCGGTGGAAACTGATCTTGTCGTTCCGGTGGATTCCTTGCCTGACAATTTGAAACAAAGTATGGGAGCAGCCTGGAGACAAAAACAAAAGAATTTGGAGATTCTTGAACGACAAGCTAAGAAATAGTTGTTCAGGTAGTCAGTGGTTTAATCTAAAAAGCCAAGAGCAGGGATGGATAGCTCTTGGCTTTTTTTGTGGGGAATCATCGTGGCAGTTGTGTTCAGTGACAAGGACCTAGCGCATGCTCCTTTAACGCTCACGCTCGACTATTGTTTTATTGTTTTTCGGATGGTTTCTTACCAAAAAATTGCCCGGTGCCGCTGTCATCTGCTTCGGCTTGCTCCTCCTCTTGCTGGTCGGGCTCGAGTTCCAGTGAGAAGCCTGGTGACTCCGGTTCTTCCGCTGTGTTTTGAGTCGCTTCGGTTGAGGCTTTAGCACCTTCTTCCGGCTGCGTGGCTTTGGCTGCACCTTTTGCTTTGGTTAACAACCGCATCCGTAGTGCCAGGTTGGTTTTTGAGTCTGCATTCTTGAGTGCTTCTTCGGCGGTGATACGCCCGGCTTTCCACAAGTTAAACAGGGCAAAATCGAAGGTTTGCATCCCCGAGGCGGCCGACTTTTCCATCACCTCTTTGACATCGTCGATGTGACCGTTTTTGATCAGTTCGGCGATGCGCGGTGAGCCCAGCAGGACTTCGATCGCTGCTGCTCGTTTGCCATCGACGGTGGGCATCAACCGCTGCGAGATGATCCCTTTCATATTTAGTGAGATGTCTAACAATAGTTGCTTGTGGCGTTCTTCTGGGAAGAAGTTGATGATACGTCCCAAAGCCTGGTTGGCGTTGTTAGCGTGCAGGGTCGACAGGCACAGGTGGCCGGTCTCGGCAAAGGCCAACGCGTGCTCCATGGTTTCGGCGCTGCGGATCTCGCCGATCAGGATTACGTCGGGAGCCTGACGCAGGGTGTTCTCCAGCGCATCCTGGTAGGAGAGGGTATCGACGCCCACTTCGCGCTGGTTGATGATCGACATCTTGTGTCGATGGACAAACTCGACCGGATCTTCAATGGTGATGATATGGCCCGCACTGTTGGTGTTGCGATGATCGATCAGCGATGCCAGTGAGGTGGATTTGCCCGAACCGGTGCCGCCAACAAACAGGATCAAGCCGTTTTTTTCCATGATCAGTTTGGACAAAATATCGGGCAATCCCAGCTTTTTAATATCGGGGATGTCGGTGGAGATCGAGCGGATGACCATCGAGTATTCGTGGCGTTGGCGAAAGATATTTACCCTGAATCGACCCAGACCGGGTTTTGACAACGCCAAGTTCATCTCGGGGCGTTGCTCGAAATCTTTAATCTGGTCCTCGTCCATGACGTCGTAGGCGATCGCTTTGATCTGTCCGCGTTCCATCACTTTTTCTGCGATCGGCACCAGCTTGCCGTGGATCTTTGAACTGGGGCGTGCGTTGGTAGAGAGGAACAGGTCAGCACCTTCGCGATCAACCAGAATTTGTAAGTAACGGTCTAGTTCTTCAGACATAGCATTTTCCAATCAGGTAGTGACCGCTAAATACGGGGCGGTCAATACAGACGCAATAAGTAAGGTTCGGATTGTAGCTTAACCGCAGCGCGTGTCATCGTTGCCGGTTAGGTAGCTGCGCTTAACATGGCTTTTTATTGATGCGACGCATGATTATTCACCCTTGTGAAATACTTAAACACCGTTCGATTGTGCTGATAGGCTTTCTTCGTTCAGCGATGAGGTCAATAATGCACCGGTGATCGCATCCTGCTTGATGGCATCTCTATGATTCGACAGTTACGACTAACAACCGGCCTGATTATGGCCAGCTTTTTGACGCTACATCTATGCAACCATGCCCTCGGGCTTGTCTCTTTGCCGATGATGGAGCGGATGTTGGAGGTTTTTGTCTCCTTCTGGCATCACCCTGTCGCGACGCTGTTGCTATACGGTTCTTTTGCTACCCATTTCCTATTAGCACTGTGGTCGCTCTATTGTCGGACGACGCTGAAAATGCCGTGGTGGGAGGCGCTGCAGCTGCTGTTGGGGTTATCTATCCTGCCACTGCTATTTGGTCATGTCATCGGTACCCGTATCAGTATCGAATGGATGGAAGTGGTACCGCGCTATGAAACCGTGGTGGGTATCCTCTGGACCATTGACTACGGGGTGTTGCGCCAATCCAGCCTGATCCTGGTGGTATGGCTTCACTTGCTGATTGGGCTGCATTATTGGCAGCGACTTCGTCCCGGCTATCTTCGCTGGTTGCCGCTTTGGCAGTTGTTGGCCACGTTATTGCCGACCCTATCGCTACTCGGTTTTTATCGGATGGGCTATCAGGTCGGCGAGATAGACCTTGCGCGTCGTAGTGCGTTGTTGATAGCGGAACACCCGCAAACGATGGCGCTGATTCAGGATTTGGAAGGTCAATTGCTGATCGGCTACCTCGGTGCGCTCGTATTGGTCTGCATTGCGCGTTATGTCCGCCGGGTGTATCAGGTCAATTTTGGTGCCGTGATGGTCGAACATCCTGCCAAGGGGGTGATTGCTGCCAAACGGGGGCAGAGTCTGCTAGAGGCACTACGCAGTGCCAATGTACCGCATTCGTCGGTCTGCGGC
>JBALWS010000095.1:0-17216 GCA_036960405.1 Halopseudomonas sp.
TCGACATTTTCGCCGCGAAATATGGTGATGCTATGGCGGTCGTCATCATTGGTGCTTTGCAGCTGACTGATAAACTCTTCGAGTTGCTCGCGGGTCCAGCCTTGACGCATCAGCTGAAACATCGAGTTGAAGGTGTTTAAAGCCAGTTGGTTGGAGACGTTGATAGCGGTCGTACGCACGCCGCTATTATAGGCTTGGCTGGCGGCCCAATAGACCGCGACAAAACCGAGCACAGAAAATAGCAGAGCAATCCGTATTAAGAATCCTTTCAGTGATTGGCCGCGCTTCATAGCACCTCTGAAATAGCTGTTGTAGCGCCGTAAATATTTCATTTAGGGCGTAATTTAGCAGTCCAGTATATCGGTTAAAGATTCGTCAGTCCGTGAACTTTATTGACGCAGGTCAACCGGAACTTAACTGTTACGATCCGGTTGACCTTTGATTTGATTGCGGTGTTTTATAAATGGCCCTCGGCGTATTCGGCTAGCGCGCTGCGGACCACGCTTTCAAGGTGGATAGTGGCGGAGCCATCGTAGTCTTTGAATCGCTCGACGATGTAGGTCAGACCCGATGTCAGCGGCGTTAGGTAATTGGAGTCGATCTGTGCCAGGTTACCGAGGCAGATCATCTTGGTGCCTTTGCCGCAACGGGTCAGAATGGTCTTGAGCTGCGACGGAGTCAGGTTTTGCGCCTCGTCGATCAGTACCAGTGCTTCCTGGATGCTGCGGCCGCGGATAAAGTTCAACGATTTGAACTGAATATTGGCCTTTTCGATGGTGTACTTAATGCTGCTCTGGGGCAGTTCATCTCCTTCGTGCATCGCCTCCAGGTTGTCTTGGATCGCGCTGAGCCAAGGGGTCATCTTCTCCTCTTCGGTGCCGGGTAGGAAGCCGATATCTTCGGCAACCGGAGGGGTGCTGCGGGTGACGATGATCTTGTTGTAGCGTTTTTGCTCGATCACCTGCTCCAGGCATGCCGCTAGCGCCAGCAGGGTTTTACCCGAACCGGCTGCACCGTTGATGATGCAGAGATCGATATCGGGGTCGGTCAGCGCATCGATGGCTAGGCTTTGGGGAATGTCGAGGGGTTTGATGCCCCAGTTTTCTTGATCCATTAAGAAGCGCTGGTTGATATCGAGCAGTTTGACCTCAACTTCGTCGACCTCTTCGACACGCCCGGCAAAGCCATCGTCATCGTAGATATACTCGTTGAGGTAGGTATCGGGTAGCAGATTACGGGCGATACGATGGTAGGTGTGACCGTCGTGCTGCTCGCTCTTGACGTCATCAATCTGGTCCCAAAAATTACCATCGAACTTATGATAGCCAGCGGTCAGCAGGTCCAGGTCAGAGATAAGCTGGTCGGTACGGTAATCTTCAACCCGCTTGAGCCCCGCACCAAGCGCTTTGAGGCGCATGTTGATGTCTTTGGTGACCAGGGTGACTTGGCGGTCCTGATAGATCGATTGTAGGTGCAGCGCGGCATTGATGATGTGGTTGTCATTGTTATTGTGATCGGGCAGGAAGCCTTTTCGCATAGACAGTTCATGGTCGGGGAAAATCGATAGTTTGCCTAGTTTTTGATCGGGGTCGGGGGTGGGCAGGGTGATTTTTACTCCCCCCGAGATATCTTCGGGTGATTTGGCTTGGCTAAGAATACGATCGATCGCTCGAATCGCGATACGCGCTTCCTGAGCGACGCTTTTCTTGCGGTCTTTGATGCTGTCGAGCTCTTCGAGCACCGTCATGGGAATGGAAATATCTTGCTCTTTAAATTCAGTCAGGCAGTTTGGATCGTGCAACAGCACGTTGGTATCAAGGATATATAGCTTGGATGAGCGCATCGATAAATCTCCTTAGGCGGCATTAGCAGCATCTTTTTTAATAAAGACTATGCCTAACTGCTAATCCCATGTTTCAGAGAGTAAGACCTGAAGCGGGTCGATGTAAAACACTCTGATAAAAAAAATAGGTTTGTCGCGGAGCAGCAAAATTGAGCAGCGCTGAGGGTTACCTGAGATACGGCTCAAGTATGCAGCTTTGCAAGGATCTGCTTGGCATTGGTGAAGTTATCTTTTTGTTCATCCATGACTTTATGGGCGAATTTGCAATCGCCACAATCCATCAATTTGTTGGCGAAGGTGCCTTGGACCTCTCCTTTGCACAGGCTGCCAGCCACCGCCCAGCAGGCGCGTCCAGCGTTGACCCCCTTGTTGGTACCGTCGACTCGGCCTTCGACAGGAACCGGGCAGGCGCCTAACTCTTTGACCGAGTGGCCATCAGGCTGGCGGCCGCAATTCTGAAACTCCCAACAGTTCTGCATTGATGACCTCGATATCGTTGCTTTGGCTTATTCACGAGTAGAGCCACCATTAGGGCACCAAGTCTGAACAGATGAAAAGCCCTACGGTTAATAAGCTTGATTTAAATCAGGATTTTGGAAAAATGACGTTAGAATTGATGTGTCAGCAATGTCGGTTAATCACAGATCAAACATCGCCATGCGGGGTGGGATAGAAGATTTTTGTATTGCAATTTTTCAATAAAGATTCGACTCTAGTTGGCCGCTTTAATCGTTGGTCCTGGCTATATCGAGCGCCGTGCTGTGAGGACAACCTCTAATTCATGGGTTTTCTATGACTAAATTTCGATCGGTGGTGGTGCTAACGGGGGCGGGGGTTTCTGCCGAATCGGGTTTACGGACCTTTCGCGCTAGCGATGGCTTGTGGGAAGATCATCGGATCGATGATGTGGCTACCCCGGAAGGGTTTGCCCGGGATCCCGAGTTAGTCCACCGCTTTTATAATATGCGCCGCCAGCAGTTGTTGGACCCTTCGACTCAACCCAATTTGGCGCACCAAGCGTTAGCCGAGCTGGAACGTCAGCTTGGCGGGGCGTTTTTACTGGTTACCCAAAACGTCGATAACCTCCACGAACGAGCAGGATCGAGTCGTCTGTTGCATATGCACGGCGAACTGGTCAAAGCACGTTGTACCCATAGCCTGCAGGTGTTTAGCGTCGACAGCGACATGACGCCGCAAACCCCTTGCGAGTGTTGCGATCGCAGCGGAACCTTGCGTCCTGATATTGTCTGGTTTGGTGAGATGCCGATGGCGATGGACCGCATCTACGATGCGCTGGAAGGCTGCGATCTGTTTATCTCTATCGGCACCTCCGGCACTGTTTATCCAGCCAATGGTTTTGTTCAGGTTGCGCTGGCCGCTGGTGCCCATACAGTGGAGTTGAATTTGGAACCTTCGCTGCAAGAGTCGGCTTTTGTTGAGCAGATATACGGACCTGCCAGCGAGGTTGTCCCCGAATATATCGGCCGTTTACTCAAAGGCGTTGGTTGATGCACCTTTGGCTACGCTCCACCTTGATTAATCGTGATGTAACCTTGCTGGCTGGCTGTCAGGCTTTGCTGGTGACGGGTAATGTGCTGCTGGTATCGGTGACCGCATTGATCGGTAATCTGCTGACTGCTGAGCCGATGCTGGCCACGCTACCGGTAGCGACCCAATTTGCCGGGATGATGGTTGCGACCCTGCCGGTTTCTTTGCTGATGAAGCGGATCGGCCGTCGACGTGGTTTTGTACTGGGTAATTTGATCGGTATAGCCGGTGCGATGGTCTGCATCACTGGGCTGCAGTTCAGGTCGCTAGCACTGTTTTGTGTCGGTACCGGCTTGATCGGTGCCTGTATCGGTATCAGCCAGTTGTACCGTTTTGCAGCCGTTGATGCATCGGATACGGATAGCAAGAATCGGGCGATCGGGTTGGTTATGACCGGTGGTGTGGCCGCGGCCTTGATCGGCCCGAATCTGGCCGTCTGGACTCGAGAGTGGCTGCCGCAAACTCTCTATGGGGGGAGCTTTATCGGTTTGATCGGTTTGTACCTGCTGGCGCTGGCGGCGCTGAGCCAGGTACGTATTCCGCCGGCTTCACACGAAGAGATTCAGGGCGATCAGCGACCTTTGGCGCAGATTGTCTCGCAGCCGGTTTTTCTGGTGGCGGTGCCGGGGCGATGATCTCCTACGCCGTGATGGCGCTGATTATGAACGCCACACCGCTGGCGATGTCCGGCTGTGGTTTTGACTTCCCCACCACCGCCGGGGTGATCCAGTGGCATGTGCTGGGCATGTTTGCCCCATCCTTTCTGACCGGGCGCTTGATAAGCCGATTCGGGGTGACTCGGATAATGTTGTTGGGTGCAGGGCTGATGATTGGCTGTATCCTGGTCAACCTTCAAGGGATTACCCAGAGCCATTTTTCTATCGGCTTATTGCTGCTAGGTGTCGGTTGGAACTTTTTGTTTATCGGTTCTACCAGCTTGGTGACCGAGGCGTACCAGCCAGCCGAAAAAGCCAAGGTGCAGGGGATTAATGATGTGCTGGTGGCGTTGACGGTGATGCTGTCGAGTTTTTTTGCCGGAGTGCTGCAAAATCTTTTCGGCTGGCAGTTGGTTAATCAGGCTATGTTGCCGTTATTGTTGCTGGTCGCCGTGGTCATCATCAGTTTTGATCGGTACCAGCGCAGAGTGACGGTTGCTGGCTGACAGGCCTCTAGCCTTAGGGGACCTGCAAATAGTCCAAAGTGATTTTGCAGAATTCAACTGAGACTTGTTCGCAGCTTCCTTCGCTACTATCTATGAGTAGAGCGTCTGTCATATCATTGTTATAAGTTTGATCTAAGCTGTTGTTGTAGCAATCGTTATGGAGCCATCGATGACCCCTTCTTTAAGTGTGACCACCAGTGTAACGCCGGTTAACGAGCTGAATACGCTGTCGCAGTATGAGATCTCTAGACTGCAAGATAAGAGCAATACCGGTTTGTATCAGCTATTCCGTAAATGTGCGTTGGCTGTACTCAACTGCGACTCGGAGATGGATGACACCCGTGAGGTGCTGAAACGGTTTGAGGACTTTGATATTCAAATCAGTCAGAAGCATCGCGGCATTCAGCTAGATCTGATCAACGCCCCCGATACCGCCTTTGTCGATGGGAAATTGATTGTTGGTATCCGCGAAAATTTATTTTCAGTATTGCGCGATATCCTTTATGTCGGTGATGAACTCGATATGAGTTACAGCCGTTTGAAACCGTCGCATGCGATCACCAACGAGGTGTTCCATATCCTCCGCCATGCCCATGCGGTAAAACCTCGTGCTAAACCGAATCTGGTGGTGTGCTGGGGTGGCCACTCGATCGGTCGTGAAGAGTATCTGTACACCAAGTCGGTCGGCTACGAGCTGGGCCTCAGAGGGTTTGATATCTGTACCGGCTGTGGTCCGGGGGCGATGAAGGGGCCGATGAAAGGTGCCACCATTGCGCATGCTAAGCAGCGGATCGAACACGGTCGCTATGTCGGTATCTCTGAGCCCGGTATCATCGCTGCCGAATCGCCGAATCCTATCGTCAACGAACTGATCACCATGCCCGATATCGAAAAGCGGCTAGAGTCGTTTGTGCGCCTCGGCCATGGGGTGATCGTGTTTCCGGGGGGCGCGGGTACTGCCGAGGAGATTCTGTTTATCCTGGGTGTGCTGATGCACGAAAAGAATGCGCAGATACCGTTCCCGCTGATCTTTACCGGACCGGAGTCTGCGCGCAGCTATTTTGACAGTATCGATCACTTTATTCGCTCGTGTCTTGGCGATGATGTGGCCAAATTCTACGAGATCATCATTGGCGATGCGACTCAGGTGGCGCGCCAGATGAAAGCCGGTATCTCACTGGTCACTCGGCATCGGCGCAAGACCAGCGAGGCGTTCCATTTTAATTGGCCGCTGCATATCGATTTTGAAATGTTCCAACAACCGTTTGAGCCGACCCATGCCAACATGGCCGGGCTTGACCTGCACCGCGATCAACCGTTGCACCAGCTAGCGGCCAACCTGCGCCGAGCCCTGTCGGGGATTGTTGCCGGTAATGTGAAGGAGAGCGGTATTCAGGCGATCGAGGCGCACGGTGAATTTGTCATCAGCGGTGACATGGAGCTGATGAAATCCCTCGACCAGTTGTTGCAGCAGTTTGTCGAGCAGCGACGGATGAAACTGAACTTCTCCCGTTATCGCCCCTGTTATCGCATTAAGCACTGACCGGCCTTGTTAGCGTTAACGGCTTAGTAGCTCGCTGTTGCCGCCCCAGGCGGTAGTGTTGGTGCTGATGCATTTTTCTATCAAGAAGCGATTGAGATAGTTGGGGCCGCCCGCTTTAGGCCCCGTTCCGGATAGACCGCAGCCGCCAAAGGGCTGGCAGCCCACCACGGCGCCGACTTGATCACGATTGATATAGATATTGCCGACCCGGAGTTGCTGCGCCAGTCGTTGCGCCAGGCTGGCGTTACGGCTGTGAATCGATACGGTCAAGCCGTAACCGCTGGCGTTGATCTGGTCGACCAATGAATCGAGTTGTTCGGGACGATAGCGCAGTAGGTGCAGTATCGGCCCGAACGGTTCGTGATCCAGCTCGTCGAGTCGCTGCAACCGAAGCAGGGTGGGGGCGATGTAGTGGCTTTGATTGAGGCTCTCGGCTAACGGGCTCTGGTGAATCAACCTCCCCAAACTGTGTCGGCTCTCGATATAGTTTTGCAGTTGTTGTTGGGCTTGGCGGTTAATCACTGGGCCTATATCGCTGCTCAATTCTAGCGGCGAGCCGACTGTTAATTCATCCATCGCTTGCTGTAACAGAAGCTCTACGCTATCGGCCAGCGGCTCGGGTAGGCAGAGGATGCGTAGTGCTGAGCAGCGCTGCCCGGCACAACCAAAGGCGCTATACAGGGCATCTTTGACCAGTTGTTCGGGGAGCGTTGTGGTATCCGCGATCAAGGTATTGATGCCCGCAGTTTCGGCAATGAAGGCGGCTATCGGCGCCTGTTTTCGTTGGGCTAGTTGGCGGTTGATGGCGACCGCCGTGTCGCTAGAGCCGGTGAAGGCGACGCCCGCCACCCTCGGGTCATCCAGTAAAGTTTCCATAAACAGGCCGCTGGGCCCGGGCAGCAGTGCCAGCACCCCCGCTGGTAATCCCGCCTCTAGTAACAGTTGAACGCAACGCTGGGAGATCAACGGCGTGCTGTTGGCCGGTTTGGCGATAACACCATTGCCAGTGACCAGTGCCGCGCTAACCTGGCCAATAAAGATAGCCAACGGAAAGTTCCAAGGGCTGATGCAGACAAACAGGCCGCGTGGGACATAGCTCAACGAATTATGTTCACCGGTGACTCCCGCTAGCGTTTGCGGTTGCCCTAGCCGTTGAGTTGCCTGCTCGGCGTAATAGCGGCAGAAATCGACCGCCTCACGCAATTCGGCCAGCGCATCGGTGGTACATTTTCCCGCCTCCAGCGCCAACAGTGCGATCAGTTCTGGGGCGCTTTGCTCGAGTTTATCGGCCAATACTCTAAGTACTGCGGTGCGCTGCTGCAGCGGTTGCTTGGCCCATTGCGGTTGCGCCTGGCAGACACATTCGATCGCCAGCAGGGCCTGTTCGGGCTGTGTGGCAATGTAACGGCCGATGACCTGGGCGCGATCAATCGGGCTGCGCAGCTCGATCTCTTTACCCTCGCTATCGGGCTCACCATCGATCAGCGGGACCGCTTGCCACAGCGGTTGCGGTTGTAGCAGTGCTTGTTGTATCGCCGAACGCTGGCTTTGATAGTGCAGATTAAGTCCGAGGCTATTTTGTCGCCCCGGTGCAAACAGTTCGGAGGGTTTGGCCAGTTCGCTGGGGTGTTGCTGCCAGAGTTTATCGGGTGAAGCGGTTAGTTCATCGGTCGGACTATTGGGGGCCATGACTTGGTTAACGAACGAGCTGTTAGCGCCGTTTTCTAACAGCCGCCGGACCAAGTAGGGCAGAAGCTGCTGATGGGCTCCCACTGGGGCGTAGACTCGGCAGTGTATCTGGGGCAGCTCGTGCTGTGCGGTTTGATAGAGCGACTCTCCCATGCCGTGCAGGCGTTGGCATTCAAAAGAGGGCTGTTGTAACGCTTGTTCGGAGGCATAACCGAGCAGCTGGCTCAGTGTCTGGGCATTATGGGTCGCGAACTGCGGTCGTAGCCGGTCAATGCAAAATGGGCTCAGTAGCAATCGGGCGCAAGCCTGATAGTTGATATCGGTTGCGGCCTTGTTGCTGAACACCGGGTAGTCGCTCAAGCCTAACTGCTGGGCACGTTTGATCTCGCTATCCCAGTAAGCGCCTTTGACCAGCCGAACGGGGATTGAGCTGCGACACTGTTGGCTGAGTTTGGTCAGCCAGCATAGCTGGGGTAGTGCTCGTTTGGAGTAGGCCTGAACCGCCAAGCCTAACTCGCCCCAACCTTGAGCCGGTCCGCCAAGCAAGAGCTCGAACAGTTGCAGGCTAGGCTCGAGACGTTCCGATTCTTCGGCATCAATCGTTAAGGGTACCCCATATTGACGCGCCGGTTCGATCAGTTGTGTTAACGCGTCGAGTAACTCGGGTAGGCACCGCTCAGCCTGTAAGGCTTCAAAGCGGGGGTGTAGGGCGCTTAGTTTAATTGAGACGCTGGGTTTGAGCTGGCAACGGTTAAAGCTGTCGCATTGACCGACAGCAATAATCGCATCTCGGTATGCATCGAGGTAGCGGGCGCTCTCCTGGCGTGTTAATGCTGCCTCACCGAGCATATCAAACGAGTAGCTATCGCCTTGTGACAACAACGATTGGCTTTGGTCGAGGGCGGTATAGATATCTTCACCCATCACGAACTGGTTGGCGGCGATGCCACAGGCCTGTTTTAGTGCTTGGCGCAGGATCGGTTCGCTAGCCCGATGGAGCAGTTTTTCGAGCGGTTGCTGCTGGGCCGGTTCCAGCCAGCGACGGGCGAGATCCAGCCCCCATTGCGAGGCTTGAGCCCATAGTGGCTCGGCAGTATCCGAGTGCCAGTGGGCGCTGAGTAGGCGGTCTCGGATAAAGGCGTCAGCGCTGCTGTTGTCGGGTATGCGTAAAAGGGCTTCGGCCAGTGACATCAGTGCAACCCCCTCGGGGCGGTCCAGGCTATAGCTACTCAGCAGTGTTTCAACCCCAGAATGGTGGCCGCCATGTTGACGGATCGCCTCAATCCAGCGAGCCGAGCGTGTATCGATCAGTGATTGTTGCGCCGCTGGTAGTTGGATTAGTGGCAGCAGTGTACGGCAGTAGCGCGGCTGATCGACAAGCGTATTGTCGATCAGGTTCTGCCACAATTTATCTAGGCTCCGCTCGAGCCAGTCCCCCTGTAAAATCCGTTCGGCTGCAAACATAGTGTATGGCTGTAGTATCGCTTCGTTGCGATTGAGTGTAGTCAGACTTTGAAACGGCCGGTGATATCATGGAATTGACGCGACAGCTCGGCGACTTCTCGGCTGACATTCTCGATAGCCGCAGAGTTCTCAACGGTCACGTCGGTGGAGTGGCTGATCGCCACCACGTTCTGGTTTATCTCTTCAGCCACCGACGATTGCTCTTCCGAGGCGCTAGCAATATGGATGTTCATATCGTTGATCGCGGCGATCGCGGCGATCGCCTGCTTGATGCTGGCTAGCGCTTCGCCCGTTTCGGCGGCTTTTTCGACACTTTGCTGTGCTTGTGTTTTGCCGCTTTCCATCACGGCTACGGCATCGCCTGCACCGGCTTGCAGCTTCTCGATCATCTGTTGAATCTCTTCGGTCGATTCCTGAGTACGTTTGGCCAAACTGCGCACTTCATCGGCGACCACCGCAAAACCGCGTCCCTGTTCACCAGCTCGAGCGGCTTCAATAGCAGCGTTTAAAGCCAGTAGGTTGGTCTGCTCGGCAATACCTCGAATGACATCCAAAATACCGCCAATGCTATTACTGTCTTGTGCCAGGGCCTCGATAACGCCCGATGCTCTCTCCACTTCCGAAGCGAGTGTATTGATCGATTCGATGGTGCCGTTGACCACAGCATGTCCTGATTTAGCCTGTTGGTCAGCCGCCTGAGCTACCTCTTGGACGGTGGCGGTCATCTGGTTCATCGCGGTAGCAACCTGGTCGGTTTGGAGTTGCTGTTCGGAGACGGTTTCACGGGCCTTGCTGCTGGAGTCGGCTAAGTAGTGACCGGCCTCAGAAGCTTTTTCAGCAGCGGCGATCAGGGTGCTGATGATGCCAGACATATTCTGCTGAACTTGACGGGCGCTGTCTGCAAGCCTTCCCATGTCGTCGGAGCTGGTGAATTCAATCGGTTGAGAAAAGTCACCCTGAGCTAACTGATCAGGTTGACTGGCTAAAGCGTATATTCAGATGAGGGTTTATGCCATATATCGGCTGGTGCCGAGCAATTGGCAGCTAGTGGTGCGGGTTGGTGCAGATATAGGTTGCCCTGAGTGTTATATGGGCTTGTTTGGAGTCTTAAAACCGAAGCTGTTTTTCATTGGCCACAGGCGTTGCGCTTTGCGGGATACGGGCCAAAAAAAACCCCGCCGAAGCGAGGTTTTTCGTATTAAGCGTCAATTAAAATCAAACGCGCTCAAAGATGGTTGCGATACCCTGACCGCCACCGATACACATGGTGACCAGCGCGTAGCGACCGTTGGTGCGCTCCAGCTCGTACAGTGCCTTGGTGGCGATGAAAGCACCGGAACAACCGACCGGGTGACCCAGTGCGATGGCACCACCGTTAGGGTTGGTCTTGGCCATGTCCAGACCGAGGCTCTTGGCTACAGCCAGTGCCTGGGCGGCAAAGGCTTCGTTCGACTCGATCACATCCATCTGATCCAGTGTCAGACCGGCGCGTGCAAGGGCCAGTTTGGTGGCTGGAACAGGGCCTTCGCCCATGATGTGGTTAGGTACACCGGCAACCGCGTAGGAAACCAGACGAGCCATCGGCTTGTAACCGTCTTTCTCAGCAGCATCAGCACCACCGAGCACCAGCATCGCGGCGCCGTCGTTGATTCCAGATGCGTTACCCGCCGTAACGGTACCATCCTTCTTGAAGGCCGGGCGCATTTTGGCCAAGCTCTCCATGGTGGTGTCAGCCTTGCCGTGCTCATCGGTGTCGAAGATAGTCTCACCGCGGCGGCTCTTCATTACGATCGGCGTGATCTGCGACTTGAAGCGACCTTCCGCAATCGCCACGGCTGCACGACGTTGTGACTCAACCGCAAAGGCGTCTTGGTCTTCACGCGTCAGCTCCCATTTTTCTGCCAGGTTCTCTGCTGTGATACCCATGTGGCCAACGCCAAACGGATCGGTCAGAGTGGCCACCATGGAATCGATCAGGGTAGTGTCACCCATCCGTGCACCGGAGCGCATTGCCGGAGAAAGATAAGCGCCACGGGACATCACTTCGACACCACCACCAACACCGTAGTCACAGTCGCCGAGCATGATTGCCTGAGCTGTCGAGACAACGCCCTGCAAACCCGAACTACACAGACGGTTGACACCCATGGCCACCGACTCCATCGGCAGTCCAGCCTGGATGGAAGCAACGCGGGCAACGTAAGCGAAGCGAGATTCGGTCGGAATACAGTTGCCAACGGTTACATAATTAACTTTCTGGGGATCGACGCCAGAGCGGTTAACGGCTTCTTTCATCACCTGGCCAGCCAGCTCTGCTGGCTCCATGCTGCTCAGTGAACCACCAAAACCACCAATCGCGGAACGAACCGCACTTAGAACGTAGACATCACGATTTGCCATGTAAAATTCCTTAATTAGATCATCTAAAGGTTAGTTTCTATTGCGACTGCGTTAGCCTGGTCATAAAGGCTGACACCAAACTACCTTGGCAGTACGAACGTCGCTTAAAACTAGTATTTGTCTATCGCTCACTGTTACTTCCTACGAAATCGCATTGTTTTCGTTACAGCGAACGAACAAGGGTACCACCGGTTTGTAACCAATTACCACGGTAGGTATGGACCTTTGGTCTAACATATGTCGAATTTTTGCTGCATGTGCAAACCTTAGGCAATGCAGTATGGAGTCATGTCGAGCTACGTTTTAACTAAGCGCTTGTAGTTAAAACGCAAATAGGGGGGCGATAACTTTATTGCCTCTGCGTAACTGCTATGCTCGGCAAATTCAACTTTAGCGGGATAAGGATGCATAGATGAAAGCACACGAGGTGGATTACAAAATACTGGGCGATGCGATGCAGGTGGTGGAGATCGAACTCGATCCAGGCGAAACCGTCATTGCAGAAGCGGGGATGATGAATTACATGGACGGTGCGATCAGCTTTGAAACCAAAATGGGGGACGGTTCTGACCCTGATCAGGGGCTGTTTGGAAAACTGTTTTCTGCCGGCAAGCGGGCGATTACCGGCGAATCATTGTTTATGACGCACTTTGAAAACAAAGGGGCGAACAAACAGACCGTGGCTTTTGCCGCTCCCTACCCGGGGACCATTGTCCCGGTGGATATAGCAAAAGAGGGTGGGGTGATCTTTTGTCAAAAAGACGCGTTTCTGGCTGCGGCTCTGGGTACTCGCATTGGGATCGCCTTCTCGCGCAAGTTGGGTGCCGGTTTTTTTGGCGGGGAGGGCTTTATCCTGCAAAAACTGGAGGGTGACGGCATGGCCTTTGTACAGGCCGGTGGTACGGTGGTGCGCAAGCAACTCAACGGTGACACGATCAAGTTGGATACCGGTTGTTTGGTGGGTTTTACTGAGGGCATCGAGTATGACATTGAGATCGTATCCGGTCTCAAGTCAATGTTATTCGGCAATGAAGGGCTGTGTTTGACGACCCTTACCGGAACTGGCTCGGTTTGGATTCAAAGCTTACCGTTTTCGCGCTTGGCTGATCGCATTCTTGCCTGTGCACCTGCACTGGGGGGCAAACAGAAGGGCGAGGATTGATGCGCTAGGATTGGGGGTTGGCCGATATGCGGCAGAGGATCGTTGTTTTATGGTTTATACCGTTATCTTGCTCTGATTGCTTGCTGGGTATTTCAACCCGGCGAGCAACGGCTTGATCCGTATCAATATTCACCACTCTGTCAATGCATGGCGCTTTATTCCTCCATACAGGCTGTTATCATGGGGCTCTTATGCCTAGAACGCTTATCGGCGTCTTAGTTTGAATGGCTCTAATTTAGTAGTAGGAACGCTGTTTCATGCCCGTCCCGATTTTGATCTGCGATGATTCCGGTTTTGCCCGCAAACAGTTAGCGCGCTCGTTACCCCAGAACTGGGATGTCGAGGTGAATTTTGCCGCCAATGGCGTCGAAGCGATAACTGCTATTAAAGACGACAAAGCGGATATTCTATTCCTCGATCTGAACATGCCGGTGATGGATGGCTACCAGGTACTCGAGGCGATTCGTTCGCAGGACCTGCCCACGCTGGTTATTGTTGTATCTGGTGACGTGCAGCCCGAGGCGCGCGAGCGGGTGATTGGCCTGGGTGCACTGGACTTCATCAAAAAGCCTATCGATAGCGATAAACTGTTAGAGATTCTGGAACAGTACGGCATTTTGCAGGAGCTAGATGGCAGTAGCTCAAGCGCACCGCATATCATCGACGCCCCCGAGCTGGAGCTGGAGCTAGATATTAACGAAGGCTACCAAGAGGTGGCGAATGTGGCGATGGGTCAGGCTGCTGATCTGCTGGCTCGCTTGCTTCATGTCTTTATCGAACTTCCCATTCCTCAAGTACACAAAATTGCTTGCGATCAGTTGCCTGGCCGCGTGCAAGAGGCGATTACCGCCGAGAAAGTATCCGTTGTTGGCCAGGGGTTTGTCGGTTCGGGGGTGGCTGGTGAGGCACTGTTGTTTATTGAAGAGGGCGATCTGACCGGCTTGGCGCAGTTGATCGATCATCAGAGTGAGCATGATGCCGCGCTGGAGTTAGACCTGTTGATGGAGGTGGCCAATATTCTGATCGGTGCCTGCATGGCGGGATTCGCCGAACAGCTCGACCTGAAATTCAGTATGGGGCATCCCGCCATCTTGGGGCGTGATATTGCTGCCATGGACATGCCCTTCAAAGCTTGTGAATCGGGTGAGCGGTTGTTGACGATCGAGATTCGTTACGGCATCAAGGATAAGCGTATTAACTGTACCTTACTGCTGGTATTTACCGGGGATTCGATCGATACCTTAGATGACCTGATCAATTTGTTAATGGAGTAGTCTTGCGTGCCACAGCATGTTGAAATTTCAGATGTTCACTGGATGGTCGATGCGCTCCAGAGTATCGAGGTCGGGTTGGTCGTGGTGGATAGCGATTACCGGGTAGTGGCCTGGAATGGCTTTATGGAGCACCATTCCGGAATCCGTTCTACCCAGGCGATGGGGCGTGAGTTGTTAAGCCTGACTCCCGACATGCCGGTGGATTGGGTGCAGCGGCAACTGGAAGCGGTCAGTACCCTCAAAATCCCTGTCTATTCAACCTGGAAGCAACACCCCTACCTGTTTCGTTTTAAGAGTTACCGGCCGATTACCGGTAAGTCCGATTTCATGTATCAGAACGTGACCTTCCAACCGCTCAGTGCGGTAGATGGCGGAGCGCCCAACATCTGCATCACGCTGTACGATGTCACCGCAGTGGCGGTCAGCGAACAAGCGATGAAGGTGCTCAACGATGAGTTGGCATTTTTGAGCCGTACCGACCGGATGACCCAGATGTTTAACCGGGGTTACTGGGAAGAGATGGCGACCCACGAGTTTAAGCGCTGCCAGCGCTACGGAAATGTCTCATCCTTGGTGATGTTTGATATCGACCACTTTAAAGCGGTCAACGATACCTATGGTCACCAGGTTGGTGACGAGGTGATCAGAGCCTTGTCACGGTTAGTCAAAGAGATGGTCCGCGATAGTGATTTGGCCGGGCGTTATGGCGGTGAAGAGTTTGCGGTTGTGCTGTGTGATACCGCAGCAGCAGGAGCGGCTCAGTTTTGTGAAAGAGCGCGTGCCGCGATTGAAGCGATGGTGGTTGAAGCGCTCGGAGAAACGGTCAAATTTACCATCAGCCTGGGCTTCTCTGAAATCAATTCTGACGTGGGGTCGTTAGAAACCTGGTTGAAGCAGGCCGACGCTGCGCTGTATTACTCCAAGGAAAACGGGCGTAACAAATCGACCCAATTTGACGCCGACCGTATCCCTCTTTAAAGGCTGCTATTGCCCAGACTAATAGTGCCCGAGCCTATTGCGGTCCTTTAGCCTGCTCGTGCAGTTTTGCCAGCTTCTTCAAACAATGACTCAAGTATTGCCAAAACCGTTCTACCGACGCGATTTCGACCTTTTCTCCTGGCGAGTGAGGGAAGCGGATCGTGGGGCCGAATGAGATCATCTGCCAATTCGGGTACGCCGCTGCCAGCAACCCGCACTCTAATCCAGCATGAATCACCTTGACCTCGGCGGCTTGATCAAATAGCTGCTGGTGCAAGCGCTGCATAGCGTCAAGCAGCGGCGCGTTCAAGTCGGGCGTCCAGCCGGGGTAAGCACCATCGAATGTCACTGTGGCGCCGAGAGGGGCTAACCGAGACTCAATCTGCTGGCACAGCTGGTCGCGTTCGAGTTCGTTGGCGCTGCGGGCCAAACACTGCAGCTCAACGCTGGTGTCTTTAAGCTGCACCTTGGCCAGATTGTTGGAGGTCTCGACCACCCCTTCCAAGCTTGGGTGCATCCGCTGCATGCCGTGCGGGCAGTTCAATACGGCATCAATAAGTTGCTGTTGCGATGCTGCCGTAAGCGGGTCGGCATCGATGTCGGTGTGTAGAAAACCGACATCCAGTTCCGGCTCGGTTTGATGATAGCGCTGTTTCAGTTCGGCTTTAAGCTGTTGGGTGCTGTCGCGTAGCGCGGCGAGTTGATCGGCGGAGACCGCCAGCAGCGCATCGGCTCGACGGGCGATAGCGTTACGCAGGCTGCCGCCGTTAAAGTCGACCAGCTTCAGATCGTACTGGGAGGATAGCTGCTGGATCAGTTCGGCCAACAACTGGTTGGCATTGCCCCGACCGAGATTGATATCTAGCCCAGAATGACCGCCTTGAAGACCGCGAACAATCAGCTTGAGGCCCACCCGCTCATCGCTCAGGGGGCTGCGTTGCATGGCTATTTTGGCTGTCGCGTCGATTCCGCCCGCACAGCCGACGTACAGTTCGCCCTCCTGCTCGGAATCTAAGTTCAGCAGTAGCTCCCCCTTGAGTATCCCAGCTTGCAGCCCTTTGGCACCGTCCATACCGCTCTCTTCATTGATGGTAAACAGTGCCTCGAGTGGTCCGTGTTCCAGATCGGTGGCTTGCAGCACTGCCAGCATCGCCGCGACGCCGATGCCGTTGTCCGCGCCCAGCGTGGTATCGGTGGCAAAGACCCAACCATCGACTACTCGCGGGCGGATAGGATCTACGCTGAAGTCGTGATTCGAGTCATCGCTTTTCTGCGGCACCATGTCCATGTGGCTTTGCAATACCACGCCAGCAGCATGCTCCAACCCCGCCGTTGCCGGTTTCCGGATAATCAGATTACCGACCTTGTCGCGCTGGTGCTGCAGCCCTTGCTGGTCGGCGAACCGTTGTAGATGGCTGACCAGCGCTTCCTCATGATAAGAGGGGTGAGGGATGGCGCAGATCTGCTGGAAGTGTTGCCACAGGGGTTGCGGGGCGAGGTGCTGAAGCATGAGATTTCCTGAACGGTAAAACTGGGTAGTTTAGCGCGTAATCTGGCGCAGGAGGAGTGTCAAAACAGTAGCTGTGGAGGGTGAGAGGTTGGGCCTCAAGCCTGCAGCATGATGCAAGCTTGAGTTGTTAAAGTCTGAACGTTGGTTAAAACGGAAATAACATCGGTGTTACGATCAGAGTGATGATCATCGCTAGCACCTGCAGTGGCAGACCGACTTTGACGAAGTCGATAAAGCGGTAGTTACCGGGGGCCAGAACCAGGGTGTTAACCGGGGATGCGATCGGAGTCGCGAACGCGGTGGAGGCGGCGATGGCTACCGTCATCATCAGCGGCTCGGGGTTGACGCCAACGCCTTGTGCAGCCGCCAGTGCGATCGGGGCGACCAGTACCGTGGTGGCAGTGTTGGAGATGAACTGGCTGAATACCGAGGTGAAGATGAACAGTCCGGCGCACAAGATCAGCGGTCCGTTACCGCCGGCAACGGTGATCAGTTGCTCGACGATCAGATCGAGGCCGCCGGTTTTTTTCATCGCCAGCGCCAGCGGCAGCATCCCGGCGATCAACACCAGGCTGGTGCTGTTGAGCGATTTGTAGGCTTCGTCCATCTTCACGCAGCCCAGCGCAATCATCGCAAAGCAGGC
>JBALWS010000096.1:0-17028 GCA_036960405.1 Halopseudomonas sp.
GTGCGTGGCAAAAGCAGTGTTACCGACTATATGATCATCGCTAGCGGTTCGTCTAACCGCCACGTTAAATCGTCCGCAGAGAGTGTAGTGATCGAAGCCAAAAAAGCGGGCATTCAGCCGCTGGGTATCGAAGGCTTGGATAGCGGTGAATGGGCGCTGGTTGATCTGGGTGATGTGGTGGTGCACGTGATGCAGACACAGACGCGCGATCTATACGATCTTGAAAGTCTGTGGGGGCCCGATGCGGTACCCAGCGAAGACCAAGGCCAGAAAACCGGTGAACCCAGCCGAGGCTGACTCTGATGAAGATCAGGTTGATCTGCGTCGGTACCAAAATGCCCAATTGGGTAGAGGTGGGTTATAACGAATACGCCAAGCGGTTACCCTCCGAGATCTCGCTCGAGCTACGCGAATTGCCGTTAGGGCATCGCGGCAAAGGCGCGGACCTTAGACGAGCGATAAGCAGTGAGGGCGATGCCATGCTAGCGGCGATCCCCAAGGGCGACCGGGTGATTGCGTTGGATGTGCTGGGCAAATCGCTCAGTACCGAGCAGCTATCCGAGCAACTCGCCGATGGGCAGATGGACGGCCATAACCTGTCGCTGCTGGTAGGGGGGCCAGATGGGTTAGACCCTCGCTGCCTCGCTTTGGCCGATCGAAAATGGTCGCTGTCCAAACTGACCTTGCCGCACCCATTGGTACGCGTTCTACTGGCCGAGCAGCTCTACCGTGGCTGGACCATTCTGCAGGGTCATCCCTATCATAAATAAGTTAAATATCTGTTTTGTTTCATGTTCTTACAGAAGTCCTGCGCCGATTGTAGCGCGGGGTCTGGTTTGAAGAAGTATTATTGATCCATGCGTAAACCGGTTGCCTTAAAAGATCATCAGCGCGAACGTCGGGCGTTCCAGTTCCGGGCGCTGCTGGCATTTGGGTTGGTGGTGCTGATGATGGCCGCTCTGATCAGTCGGCTTGGCTATCTGCAGGTGTCCGAGCATGAGCGCTACCGTTCATTGTCCGATCGCAACCGTATTCAATTGCAGGCGGTACCGCCTAACCGAGGGTTGATTTACGATACCAACGGTGTGTTGTTGGCCGAAAACCGTCCGAGCCCTAATCTCAGTTTGGTCAAAGAGCGGGTGTCTGATCTGGACACGACCATCGCCGAATTGGCGACGATGGTGTCGATTACCGAGCGCGATATTGAAGGGTTTCAACGCCGATTGAAGCAGCGTCGACGACCTTTTGAAGCGGTACCGTTGCGGTTTCGTTTAACCGAACAGGAGATTGCCCGGGTTGCGGTTAATTTCCATCGTTTACCGGGGGTGCAGATCGATGCTGAACTGATCCGCCATTACCCCGAAGGCACCTCGTTGGTCCATGCCATCGGCTACGTTGGTCGCATCAATGAGCGCGAGTTGAAGCAAGTAGACGAACTGGACTACAGCGGTACCAACCATATCGGCAAACTAGGCGTTGAAAAGTTTTACGAAGCGCAACTCCACGGTACGGTTGGGGTGCAGCAGGTCGAAGCGAATGCCCGTGGTCAGGTGCTACAAGTACTATCGCGTCAGAATCCTATCCCTGGGCGTGATCTGACGCTCTACCTTGATCTGCAACTGCAACGTGCTGCCGAGCAAGCGTTAGGCGATCGGCGTGGCGCGGTGGTGGCGCTGGACCCCAATACCGGGGGGATTTTGGCGTTGGTCAGTACCCCCGGTTACGACCCCAACCCTTTTGTTACCGGTATTAGCAGTCGTGATTACAAAGGACTGCAACAGCATGAGGACCTGCCGCTATTTAATCGCGCGCTGCGGGGGCGTTATCCTCCGGCATCGACGATCAAACCGGTAATCGGTCTGGCTGCGATCGATAGCGGTACCATCGGTCTAGGTCACAAAGTTTGGGATCCGGGTTGGTATCAGCTTACGCAGGGTGGGCGTTTTTACCGGGATTGGAAGCGTCAGGGGCACGGTCGGGTTAATCTGCGTGATGCGATCGTCGAGTCTTGTGATGTGTTTTTTTATGATGTCGGCAACCGGATGGGGGTCGACCCGATGTCCGATTACTTGGGGCGGTTTGGTTTTGGCAAGGTAACCAGCTTGGATCTGCCCGAAGCGCACGCGGCCTTCCTACCTTCCAAAGAGTGGAAGAAAGCGGCCCGCAACCGGTCTTGGTACCCGGGGGATTCGCTAAATTTGAGTATCGGTCAGGGTTTTTTGGTCACGACCCCGATACAGTTAGCCACCGCGACGATGGTAATCGCCAATCGGGGCAAGTGGATCAACCCGCGGATGCTCAAATCGATGTCGGGGCAGGATGACGAAGGGCTTGAGTTTCACCTTGAAGTACCCGAACGCAAACAGATGGATCAGGTCGAGCTAACCCGTGACAGCTATTGGGACTATATGACTCGATCGATGGAGATGGTGATGCACGGTAAAAAGGGAACCGCACGCCGTAGTGGCGCGGGCAGTTCATACCGTATCGCGGGTAAGACCGGCACCGCGCAAGTGCTGGGCATTAAACAGGATGAGAAGTACGATGCCGAAAAGCTGGCCGAGCGACATCGCGATCATGGTCTGTTTATAGGCTTCGCCCCGATTAAAGATCCACAGATTGTCATCGCCGTGGTGGTAGAGAATGGTGGTGGTGGTAGTAGTGCTGCGGCGCCGGTGGGACGAAAAGTGCTTGATAATTACTTGTTACGTGACACCAGTTCATTATCTGTAGCATCGGTAAAGGGGGGCGTTTAGGCATGAATGTACAGGATTTTCAGCGCACCATGCCGGGCGCCCAGGCGTATTTTAGCCGCAACCGGAGTTGGTGGTCGCATACCCACCTCGATGCGATCATGTTGTTGCTGTTGTTGACGTTGGCGGGTTATGGGTTGTTCGTGTTTTACAGTGCCTCGGGCCAAAGCATGGCTGCGGTGCAGCGTCAGTTGATCCGTTATGGGGTTGCCTTTGGGGTGATGCTGCTGATCGCCTGTACTCCGCCACGGTTATTCCGGCGTTGGGCACCGTGGCTATTTGGGATTGGATTAATAACCCTTGTCGCGGTGATACTGGTGGGGGTCGGTGCCAAGGGCGCGCAGCGCTGGTTGCAGCTGCCCGGATTGCCGAGGTTCCAGCCGTCGGAACTGATGAAGCTGATCGTGCCGATGACGCTAGCCTGGTATTTTGCCGAGAAACCACTGCCGCCGAGTCTGTGGCATGCCTTCAAGGTGTTGGTGATACTGCTGATCCCGACGCTGCTGATCGCCAAACAACCCGATTTGGGAACCTCTTTGCTGATCGCCGCCAGCGGCATCTTTGTACTGCTGTTGTCTGGGATCTTATGGCGCTATGTGCTGGCTGCGGCGGCGCTGGCCGGAGCCTGCGTACCCTTAGTCTGGATGCTGATGCGTGACTATCAGAAGCAGCGAGTACTGACCTTTTTGGATCCAGAAAGTGATCCGTTGGGTTCTGGCTGGAACATTATTCAGTCTAAAACAGCGATAGGTTCCGGGGGGATCCACGGCAAGGGCTGGCTCAATGGCACCCAATCGCAGCTCGATTTTCTGCCCGAAAGTCATACCGACTTTATCATTGCGGTGCTAGCTGAGGAGTTGGGGCTGGTTGGGGTGTTAGTTTTGCTGGCGATCTACCTGTGTATCATCGCTCGTGGTTTGTATATTGCCAGCCAGGCGCAAGATACCTTTGGCCGGTTGCTGGCAGGCAGTATCACGCTGACTTTTTTTGTCTATGTATTCGTCAACATCGGTATGGTTAGCGGTATCTTGCCGGTAGTGGGTGTGCCGCTGCCGCTGGTCAGTTATGGTGGCACCTCTATCGTCACGTTGCTGGCAGGTTTTGGCTTGATCATGTCGATACATAGCCACCGAACGATGGTGACTCGATAGTTGCTTACAGTAGTGAACCTACCTCAATGTAGGTGGACTAAGCTTTAACCCTATTCTCTGGAGAAAGTGATCAAATGTTGATATCAGCCCCATGGATGCGCGCCGTTGCCGGTGGATGGTTAATGACCTGTGCCGGCCTATCGAGTGCGGCGATTAGCGATCAGGCCGATTACGTTGATCACCCTAAGGCCACTGCGTTTATCGAACAGATGGTTGAGCAGGGGATGGATCGCGATTTCGTCTCTGACTTGGTGTTAGATGCTAAGCATCAAAAATCGATCATCAAGGCGATCTCAAGGCCGGCAGAGAAACGGCTTAATTGGGGAGAGTACCGGAAAATATTTTTGGGCCAGAGTCGGATCGATCAAGGCGTAGAGTTCTGGGATAAGCACCAGGGCACGCTACTCAGAGCCCAGAGTATCTATGGCGTACCACCTGAAGTGATTGTTGCCATTATCGGGGTGGAAACCCGTTATGGTCGTCAAGCTGGCAACTACCGGGTGATCGATGCGCTGGCGACGTTGGCGTTTGACTACCCACCGCGCAGCCCATTTTTTACCAAGCAGCTGGGTGAGTTTATGCAACTGCTCCAGGAGCAGTCGTTGGATGCTAAGACCCTCAAAGGCTCTTATGCGGGAGCGATGGGCTATGGCCAGTTTATTCCCAGTAGTTACCGTCACTATGCGGTCGACTTTGACCGTGACGGCACCACCGACATTCTGAGTAACCCTGTCGATGCGATCGGTAGTGTTGCCAATTATTTTAAGCAGCATGGCTGGCGATCCGGCGAAGCGGCAACGCTGCCGGTATCGATAAATAGCAAGGTCGATGATGGGCTCTGGAGTACGGCGCTGAAGCCGGTTGAGACGGTCGCGCATTGGCGCAACCAAGGCCTTGAGGTTGATCAGAGTGTTGCCAACGAGATGGTGGCGACGGCGATGAGCTTAACCACCGCCAGTGGTGGTGAGCACTGGTTGGGGTTACATAACTTTTATGTCATTACCCGATACAACCACAGTAAGCTTTATGCCATGGCTGTCCACCAGCTGAGTCAGGCCGTTGCTGAGCAGCGAATGGCCGAGCAGAAAGCCATCGACAAGCAGGGCTCGTAAAGATGAAGTCGACTGGGCTGCTGCTAGCCCTTTTGGTGCTTTTTATCACGGGGTGCTCGGGGACCAGCTCGTCGCGATACAGTATTGAGCAGGACCATGGTCCCAGCCGCAATATCGATCTATCGCATGTACCCGATGCGGTGCCGACCGGAGAAGGAAAAAGCCGAGGCGGTAACAAGTCACCTTATACGGTGCTGGGTAAAAAGTATTTTGTGCTGGATAGCAACGAGGGTTACCTCGAGCGGGGCAAGGCATCCTGGTACGGTAAAAAATTTCACGGCCATAAAACCTCCAACGGTGAAACCTACGACATGTATGGGATGAGTGCGGCGCATAAGTCGCTGCCGTTACCCACCTTTGTGCGGGTGACCAATCTCGACAATGGCAAGCAGGTGATCGTTAGAGTGAATGACCGGGGGCCTTTCCACGGGGCGCGGCTGATCGACCTATCGTACGCGGCGGCTTACAAACTCGATATGCTGCAGCAGGGAACTGCTCGAGTGGAGATAGAAGCGATTACCGATGTCAGTCGTCGTCCTGCTTCGGCGGTTGTCAGCCAGCCGCAAACGCTAGCGGTGACGCCAGTAACGAATAATCGCTATGTCCAAGTGGGCGCTTACTCGAGTTGGACCGCGGCACAAAGTGTCAAAACCCGGCTAGGGTTGTTGGTCCGTGATCAACGGGTTGAAATCAGTAAGCGAGAAGGCACGCCCGCGCTGTACCGGGTGCGTGTCGGTCCGCTGAATAATACCGGGTTTAACGTTGACGCGTTATTATCCCAACTGGCGGCAGAGGGCTTTGGTGCTACTCAGGTATTGGACTTGCCTTGAGCCATTCGCTACATTAACGCAGATTGTGTGCTGCACTTTTTATCAACCAAAAGTAGAGTTAAGATGAGATTTACATCGTCCTTTGCAGGCTTTTTTTCCAGCGTCATTATTTCCCTCAGCGCTACGTTCGCGCTTAGTTCGGCGGTGAATGCCGCGCCGGTGATGATGCCCGCCCCTCCCTCATTGGCTGCGACCGCTTATGTGTTGATGGACGCGATCACCGGCAAGGTGATCATCTCCGAAAATGCCGATCAGCGCTTGCCTCCAGCCAGTTTGACCAAACTGATGACTAGCTATATTGCCGATTATGAGATCGCTCAAGGCAATATTTCGCTGGACGATATGGTGCTGGTTAGCGAGAAAGCCTGGCGTACTCAGGGCTCACGCATGTTTATTCGTGAGGGAACTCAGGTCAAAGTCGAAGATCTGCTGAAAGGGATCATCATCCAATCGGGCAACGATGCCAGCGTTGCAATGGCCGAACATATTGCCGGTAGCGAGGGCGCCTTTGCCGATTTGATGAACCAACATGCCAGCCAGTTAAGCATGTCTAATTCTCAATTCCAGAATGCTACCGGTCTGCCGAAAGAAGGCCATTTCACCACGGCTAGCGATCTGGCAAAGTTGGCGCGGGGGATTATTCGTGATTACCCGCAGCATTATTCGCTCTATGCGGAAAAGTACTTCACCTACAACAAGATTCGTCAGCCCAACCGTAACAAGCTGTTGTGGCGTGACAACCGGGTCGACGGGCTCAAGACCGGTCATACCGAAGAGGCGGGCTATTGCCTGGTGACATCGGCTAAGGATAAAGGGATGCGGTTGATCTCGGTAGTGATGGGGACGCGTAGCGAAGAAGCGCGGGCGCAGGAGAGTCAGAAGCTACTGGCTTACGGCTTCCGTTACTATGAGTCGGCCGATCTGTATCAAGCGGGTGAAGAGCTTAACAGCGCAAAATTATGGTCCGGTACTCAAGATACCTTAAAGCTAGGTGTAGCCGAGCCGGTAGCGGTGACGATCCCGCGTGGTCAAAGCAAGGCGCTATCGGTGACGCTGGATCTGGATAAAGTGATTAAAGCACCTGTCGTAGAGGGTGCCAGTTACGGTACGCTGAACATTGCATTGGGTGATGAGGTACTAAAGCAGGTACCGGTTATTGCACTGGAATCGGTCGAGCCTGCCGGGCTGTTCAAACGCATCTGGCATAGCATTGTGCTGTTCTTCCTGTCGTTGATCGGTTGATCTGAGCACTTCAACCACCCATTAACACGTAATAATGGGCGCCATCTGGCGCCCTTGTTGGTTTAGTCTGTTATGCAACCGATCGTCTACCTCAATGGCCAGTTTATACCGCTGGATCAAGCCCAGGTTCCGGTGATGGATCGCGGCTTTCTGTTTGGCGATGCGGTTTACGAAGTGATCCCTTTCTATCATGGGGTGGGCTTTCGCCTTGAGCAGCACTTGCAACGCTTACAGCACAGTCTCGATGCCGTGGGTATCGAACTGGAGTTTGATTGGTTGGCGCTGTTTGAACGCTTGATTGAACTCAATTCAGGACCACATCAAGCGATCTATCTACAGATCAGCCGCGGAGTGATGCCGCAACGAGCCTTGCGTTATAGCGACCAGCTAGTACCAACCGTGTTTGCTTACAGTTATCCGATCAAGATGGCGCTTGAGGGCGCTTTGGATCAGGTACAGGGGGTGAGCGCTGTGACGGTGACCGATCAGCGTTGGGGGCGTTGCGATATCAAGGCGACCGGCTTGTTGGCGAATGTGATGGCGATCCGCGAGGCGCAGCAGCAAGGGGTTCAGGAGGCGCTGTTGGTGCGTCAGGGATATTTGACCGAAGGGGCGTCCTGCAACCTATTTCTGGTCGAACAAGGTTGTATCTATACGCCATTGATGGACAGCCATACGCTGGCTGGAACCACCCGTAGCCTGCTGCTCGAGTTGATTTGGCAAGCAGGTATCGAATGTAACGAGCAACCGATCGCCGAGCAGCGACTGCAGCAGGCCGATGAAGTGTGGATCAGTAGCTCGACCCGCGGCGTGTTACCGGTCACCCATGTCGATGGTTTAGCTGTCGCAAACGGCCTCCCTGGGCCGTTATGGTTACAAGTCGCGACGCTGTTTCAAGAGTTTGAAAAGCAGATGTTATCTGAGCACGAGAGTAAGACATGACAAATCAAGCCCCCCCCAAGATTGAATTCCCTTGCGCCGACTATCCGATCAAGGTGATTGGTCTGGGAGATGACGGTTATCAGAATCTGGTGATCGAAATCGTTCAAAAGCACGCCCCTGATCTGGATACGACAAGCGTAACAACGCAGCCTAGTCGCAACGGTAAGTTTCTATCGGTACGATTGGCCATTACGGCAACTGGCCCCGAGCAGCTTAGAAATATTCATCAGGACCTGATGGCAACCGGCAAAGTGAAAATGGTTATCTGATGACCGAGCCAGAGAACCGTACACTACTGATACGCCAGCTTGGACGGCAGCCGTACCAGCCAGCATTGCAAGCGATGCAGCGTTTTACCGCGCAGCGCGATAGCTCGAGCGACGATGAGATCTGGCTGGTGGAACACGACCCCGTCTTTACCCAAGGCCAAGCGGGCAAAACCGAGCATCTGTTAGCCCCCGGCGATATTCCGGTAGTCTCGGTTGATCGAGGTGGCCAGGTGACCTACCACGGTCCCGGCCAGCTTGTGGTTTACCTGTTGCTCGATCTGCGCCGCTTAAAACTCGGGGTACGCGAACTGGTGACTTTGATGGAGCAAGCACTGGTGGAACTGTTGGCCGGTTACGATATCGATGGTTATCCCAAGGCGGATGCTCCTGGTGTTTACGTTAGTCAGGGTTTAGCGGCTGAATCCAAGATCGCTTCGCTGGGATTACGGATCCGTCGCGGCTGTAGTTTTCATGGCTTGGCACTCAATGTCGATATGGATCTGAGCCCATTTTTACGCATCAATCCCTGTGGTTATAGCGGCTTAGCCATGACCCAAATGATCGAACTGGCTGGCGCCGAACAGCGGCCTCAATGCAAAATGGCCGAGGTGGGTGCACGTTTGCAACGGATCCTTAGCCAGCGGTTAGGGTATAATTCGGTTTCTTCAACCCAGCAACTGTACTAATACATTTTTTGTAATCGATAGGCATACCAGATGGCGCAGGACAAATCTTCAGATCAGCTAAAAACCAAACCGGCTCGGGCCGAGCAGGGAGTAAAACTGCGTGGCGCCGACAAGTTGGCGCGCATCCCGGTAAAGGTCGTGCCTACCGAAAAAGGGGATATGCTGAAAAAGCCGAGCTGGCTCAAAGTAAAGATGCCTGCATCGCCCGAGATCAGCCGTATCAAGAAACGACTGCGTGAACACAAGTTGTCATCGGTATGTGAGGAGGCCAGCTGTCCCAATCTGGGTGAGTGTTTCAGCAACGGTACTGCCACCTTCATGATTATGGGAGATATCTGCACCCGTCGTTGCCCGTTCTGTGATGTCGCCCACGGACGTCCAAATCCACTGGATGAAAATGAGCCCCGCGCGATGGCCGAAGCGATCGCCGATATGCGCTTGAAGTACGTGGTGATCACCTCGGTCGATCGCGATGACCTGCGCGATGGCGGTGCTGGACACTTTGCCGAGTGTGTGGCGCAGACCCGCCAGCGTATCCCCAGTATTGAGGTAGAAACGCTGGTGCCCGACTTCCGTGGACGGATGGAACCGGCGCTGGATGCGCTTGAGCAATCACCACCGGATGTGTTTAACCATAATTTGGAAACCGTACCGCGGTTGTACAAACAGGTACGCCCCGGTTCGGATTACCAGTGGTCGCTGGATCTGCTCAAAGCCTTTAAAGTCCGCTGCCCCGATGTGACGACCAAGTCCGGCTTGATGGTCGGCTTGGGTGAGTCGATCGAAGAGATCGAGCAGGTGATGCGCGATCTACGTGCGCATGATGTCGACATGATCACTATCGGCCAGTACCTGCAACCCAGTCGTGATCATCTTCCAGTTGTTCGGTTTGTTCATCCCGACGAATTCGATGCGTTGGCCACGCTGGGCAAAGAGTTGGGCTTCAAACATATTGCCAGCGGCCCGCTGGTACGCTCTTCGTACCATGCCGATCGTCAGGCGCATGGCGAAAAGGTGAAGTAGATTTTGTTGCTAGAAAAGAAAAGGCGGTCACTGTGGCCGCCTTTTTTGTTTGTCTTGATCCGTTTCGAGATAGGATTTTAGTCGGTCCAGCTATTTTCACTGGCATCGGTCGCCGAGCCGTTACCGTTTTTATCCCAGCGCTTGAACCCGGTCGACGTTAGCTCCAAGAAGCCATTGCCATCCTGAGCACTGCCGCTGATCGGCGTCGCGCGCAGGGTGTAGCCGCTGTTATCGGCGGCTTGCAGCGTCAGGTTGTAGAACTTGTCGCTCGAGTCAATCGGCGTTTGTGAGGGGAATACCGTGCTTTCGGGTGGGTTGGGAAAGCCGGTACCGTTCTGAGCTCCTGCGTAACCGTTGTTATCGGTACGATAGCGCTCCATTGCTGTAGCAAAGGCTAACAGGGCATTCTGGGTATCGGTGCGCCGGCTGTCAATCAGGTACTGCTGATAGCTCGGGTAGGCGATCGCGGCAATAATGCCGGCAATCGCTACCGTGATCATCAGTTCGATCAGGCTGAACCCCGTAGCCCGGCTACGGGGGGCTTTAGATACCGCCTGCTGCATCAGTTACTTTCCTCGATCCAGTAGGTCCGCACCGATTCAACATCAGTATTCACCTGATCAAGGCGCTCGGGACCAACCCACACGGTGGGCTTGCTTTCTAGCGTGTCGATAACCGTTGGCGTGGCCGGGATACTGCCGATCTGCAACTGGATCACCCGATCGGCTGCGGTGACGCTGTTGTCTTCGTTGATATCCTGCATCGGCGAGGCGTCGAACAGACTGACCAAGTAAGCTCGGCTGGTGCCTTGGGTGGCATTACACGAGCCGCCCGATGAGGGGGTGGGTTCGTAGGTCGTAAAGACCACCTGGTTCTGGATCGTGGCGCTGCCTGCCAGAACTTTCTCCCCGCTGTTCTCCATGCGGATATACCAGCCATCTTTTCTACTGGCGTCCGAGTTTGATAGCGCGACCTGCGCTGCGGCCTTTTGTGCGTCATCGCCCTGATTTAGCAGGTTATCGGTGGCATCGTATAGATCTGCTTCGGTCAGCGTCTCATAGCTGCTAGGAGGATTATGAGTCGCGAACTGCTTGATCATATAGAAGCGATCATCGATAGCGGTATTGAGCGGGTGAGCACGGAAGCCCGAGCCAACCGATACCGACAGGTAGCGATCCTTACCCTCAACCGCCAGGGCGATATCCGGAGGGTAGTAGAAGCGACGGTTACCAGCATTAGCAATAGCCGTTTCAGCAGCGATTTCAGCGGCGGTCATCGTATTAATATCGCCATTAAAACTAACCGCCAAGTCGGCGATGCGGCCCATACTGACTAGGTTTCTGACATCGCTAACTTCATTGTCGATATCCGCACGCCATACTTGGCCGCCCATGTCGCCAAAATAGAGCTGGTCGGCGGCGCCGTCGCGATTGATATCGATAATGCGGATCTCAGAGGGGATGCTGTATTGCATCTCACTGACATCCAGATCGTGGTGGTTGCCATCTCCCGCAGACCAGATTAATGCTCCGGTCTCCGCATTGACGATATAAATAGCGTTACCCATCGCGTCGGCGGTACGAACGCTGACGCTGTCTTGAGTATCATCGTAGCCCCCGCCAAAAATTAGCACGTCATGCGCTACGGGATCGCTGCTAGGACTACTTCTTAGCTTGATTTTGCTCTTGATCGGCTTCGACCAAGTCTGGCCCAGGTCAACAAAATCACCGCTGCCGCCATCAATCTGCCACTTCAGCGAAGGGTTGTTAACATCTGAGATATCTAAGGCGTAGTAGCTGCGGCCTCCCCGGCGCATACCCGTGTAGAGGTAGGCAAAGTCGTCGCCGTCCTTAAGGTCTCCGTCACTGTTGCTATCACGGCTCCATAGCGTGATGCCGCCGTCCATGCCATAAGGGCGCGGATCGACGCTGGCATTGACGTAGTAGGTATCCAGGTTACTCAGCAACTCTTTGGGGATAAAGGCGAACTGTTCGATGCCGGTATTGATATCGATTGCATGAAGGAAGCCCTCGTTAGTGCCGAAGAAGATGGTGCTTTCTATCGGATTGCTAACGCCGTTGTAGGTAATCAGCTCGGGGCGCGAGTGCAGTGGGTCGCCCATAGAATAGCGCTGCGCATCGTTCTCATCCAAGCCTCGAGACCACTTCAGCAGGTCAGTACGATAATCATCGCTTTGAGCGGCTACATTGAGCAGGCTTTTGGTGACCAGTGCGTTGGATTCGTGCAAAGCATTATCCGACACGCTGAGTACCGCGCTAGACGAAACGTTGGTAAACAGCTTACGGGTGGCGGGGATTTTACTGGCAGCACCGCCTTTTTCTACCACGTTGCCGTCTTCATCGGCGGACCAGAAGCTTTGCGAGTTGATATCAAAGAATCCGGTTGACGGGTCGATAGCCGGTTGCTGCGGACTTTGGTTATCGTACAGTGTCGCAGGGCTGCCCTTGAGCTGGTATTTCTTTAGATTGCCGTACCATTTGGCTGTCTCTTGGGGCTTGAACAGGGCGAAGTAGACATCGTCACGGTGAGCGAAACGGTTGAACTGGTTAATCGTCACACTCGGTTCCACGAACGTGGTGTTGACCGCCTTGATCGTTTTAAAGATGGTGTCGAATGCGCTGGTTAACTGAGACGCGGAATCGGCCTCATAAAAACCACCGCCACCTTCGGTTGCTAGGTTATGCAGCCATTGATCGGAGAAATTAAAACCGATGGTATGGGTGGTGATGAGCTGATCTTCAGCCATCGAGCTGGGTAGCTGGTCGGTGTTTTGCAGGTAGTTAACCAGTTCGGGACCACAAGCAGATGAGCCCGCATCGGCGCAGCTGGTGGCGCCTATCATCGCTTTTACTTTGCTCTCTGAGGTGTTGACGCTGGCGTAACCATCGGTCAGTAGCACGATGTGGTTAGATTGGCAGGATTCTGAGATCGGGCTGGTATACATCGGCGTGCCGGTGATCTCTTCGTCGGCGCAGTTGCTGCTTCCTAGGTTATCACTGCTGCAACCGCTGGGCTGAACCAGTGTGCCGCCAGTATAGGAATCGGGGTGGGAGATACGAGTATTTGTTTGTTCAGAGTCGCTGCCATCGCCACGGGTTTTACCGTAGTCGACCGCATCGCCACGGTAATATAGCGCGGCCTCATAAAGGGTATCAACGATAGGCGTACCGCTCTTATGGTCGAGACTATTCACCTCTTCAATCAGTTTACTGCGCACCGTGTTGCTGGTAGTGGGGACGTTGCTGGGGTGGGTGTAGTAAACCAGCCGTGGCGCCAAGTTGCTGCCATCGAAAGAGTGGGCAACGCGTTTACCGCTGCCGCTAATGATAAAGCTCATGCTATTGCCAGCGACCCAGTTGGTGCGGGCCAGAACGGCGTTTACCAGAGAGGATATGTCTGGACTGAGCTGGATCTCGTTGCTGGTATCCCACTGATCGGTAATGGCCCAGTTTACGCTAGCGCTGGTGGTGGTTCGGACACCGATGTTGTTGGCTTCGGTGGTGAAGGTCTCTGAGCTGTCAATATCTTCAGCTTTGATGGTCAGGCTAGTGGCTTCTGTGGGGTCAATTTCGTCAACAGCCAGCTCGAGGAAGGCGCTGGCAATGGTCGACCCTTGGCTGAGTTGAACGTTGTTGAAGCGGATACCGATGGTCTGGGCGGAACCGTCGGTGACCAACTCAAGGTCACTACTGCCCAGATTGACACTGCCACTGCTCGATTGCTCGGCATCATCGCTGCTGCTATCGACGCGTACGCCAAACTCATGGTTCATACAGCCGCTGGGGTTGCTATCAGGGTCGTAGGTAATCTCGATCTTAGGCGCTTGGCTGGGATCGTTTTCGTAAGATTTAGCGATTCTCAGTCCGCTGCCGCTGATCAGCAGCGACAGGCTGTTACCGCCACACCAGCCACTGCGATTGACGATCTCTTGCACGATAGTGGTCAGATCCGGCGACTGGTACTCGCTGCCGTCGGTCCAGCTGCCTAAGGTGCCGGCTGCATTCCAGCCCACGTTGGCGGTAGTACGAGGGCGGCTGGTGCTGTTTAGGTCACCAGCGGTGTCCGAGAAGGCGCTACTCTGATCCGCGTCGTGACCATAAAAGTCTAAGTTTGTACTTTCTGAATTGCTGTTATCCGCAGTAAACGAGATAACGGCTGAACTGACGGTGGCACCTTGCGGAATATTGATACCACTAAAACGCAGCCCCAGTGTTTGGCTGGTCGTGGTGCCCGCTCCGGTGGTGTAGGTGACATGCAACTGTGCAGCAGAATCGCTATCCCCCTTATGAGATTCGACCCGGCGGAAACCGCTGCCGCTGACGTACTCGACCATAAAGGCCATGGCATCGTTGGTGCTCCAGTCTCCTCGATCGACAATCTCCTGCACAATGCCACTGATATTAGGGCTAGTCAGGGCATTATTAACGGCGGGGTTGGTGGTAATGGCCCAACTGGTGTTGGCCGTGGTTTTGGTTCGGCTGGTGACATTGTTGCTGTTGCTGTAGGTAACGGGAGAGCTGGAGTCTTCACCGGAAATTAGCAGGGTGACGGCGTCTGCATTCTCGGCGTCGATCTCAAATTCGAGCCGAGCATCGGTGATGGTGACCCCGGAAGGGATGTTGACGTCGGTAAAGCGGAAGCCGACCGGGTTACCGTCGTCGGCCAAGTCGATATTTTGTACGTTGGTACCCACGTTACCATTATCAGCTTGCACTGCGTTGTCGGTTTGGTTGCTGAGTCGGGTGCTGACCGAGGAGGTGCTCAGGTTGGTATAGCTGATATGCAGTTGAGGGGCGAGGCTACTGCCGCCTTCATAACTTTCAGGCCAGCGAACCCCATCACCGCTAACACGCTCGATAATAAAGGCCATGGCATTGTTGCTGGACCAGCCGGCACGGTCGATTACCTCTTGTATCGGTGCGCTGATATTAGGGGTGGTGAGGGTATCGCCAACAGCGGGATTGTCGGTAATCGCCCAGGTGGTATTGGCAGTGGTTTTATCTCTAACACTGATACTGCCGTTACCGGTGCCAAAACTATTGGGGTTGTCCTCAGCTTCGGCAGAGATCAGTACCGTTACCGGGTCAGCCGAAGCACTGTTTTGCTCATCAATGGTGAACTCCATCCAGGCTTTGGTGATGGTGGCCCCGGAAGGAATATTGACCGCAGCAAAACGAATGCCGACGATCTGTTCGGTGCTGCCATTTCCCTTGGTTAGCTCCAAGTCGCCACTGGCGGTGTACATCATGTCGCCTGTCGAGGCGTTCTCTTCGGCATCATCGTAGTTGCTAGAGACTCTAACAGACACGGTAGTACTGGCCGGAATAGAGGTTGAGGTCATCTCCAGGGTGGTGGAATCCAGGTTCATGATGCCACTGGAGATCATCTCCGCATCATCATTACCTTCGCTGATTGAGGACGATGTGCTACCCGTGATGGCGTCTTGCAATACAGTCGTCGTGACCGTGGCATCAATATCTGTAACGGGGTAGAGCACAGGGCCACCTGGGTTGGAAAATCGCATCAAGCCAACGTTGACATCCTGTACGTTGTTGAGGATATCGACCAGCGAGCTTTTCATCCGATCCAGGCGCGTGGTTGAGCCACCATCGGTACTGGTCATCGAGCCAGACGTATCCAGAATGAACAGTACATTCGGCTTGACCGTGACATTGGTGCTGCCGCCGAAATAGATCTCGGTATCATCGGCCCAAGCGGGGGTGCAGATCAGCCAGCTACTGATGAAACTGGCTACAACAGTCCGAGCTTTCTGATTGATGAACTTCATAACATCTCTCCAACCGGCTTAAGCCTGGCTATTGATCATCCGTTGATGCAACAAAGCTAACGCGATAGTAGCCCTGTCTAATCACTGTGCTGGCATTCATCGTTTCCATTTCACCGGTCCCGATGACTTCATACATAAAGGTGGTCGCACTACCGATCGAGTTACCCGGTGCAATACCTTCACCCCTGAATTCTGTTTGAGCTGTGGCGACGACGCCATGACTGCCAATACTGGCCGAGGTGACCGACGACAAACTATCGGAAGCATCGATCGATTCGAACATCATCGTGTCGCTGTCGATTCCTAGCTCTACTGCGCTTTCGGCTGCCTGGAAAGTGCGGTTGTAGGTTTGGGCGTTGGCGGCCATCTTCTCTTCCATGCCCGAGGTTCTCATCGCGGTGCCCGCGATCAGCGTGACCACGACGATGACCAATAAGCAGACAATCAGCACCATACCGCGCTGCTGTTGGATGTGAGGAAAATGGTTCATGTCGCACGATTCCTCAGATAAATGGTGGTGGTGAACTGCTGGCGCAATCTTCGATCACCAGGATGCTCCGCATCGGGAGTGGTGGCGCCATCAGGTTCAACATCGGTGCCGGGCATCTTGTATGTTTTGCTGTCGTCTTCGCTCAATACCTGCTCCGAGTGGCTGACCAACACCGATAGTCGCAAGGCTTCGACCTGGGCAAAGTTAAGATTGTTATCGGTCGCCTGGACAAAGCGCAGGTTACCGTCGTCACGGCGTTGACCGTAGAGGACTTGTAGCTGCTCTACGCCTTCGACCAGTTCTGATTCTTTGCCTGGTGCGCTAGTACCGTCGTTCCACAGTGGGTTGAACTGATACAGCGCATAAATCGCTTGCCCCTGGCTGTTGTCACGTCCGGTATCGCGAACGTAATAGCTGAACGAACGGTAGGTCATCACCTGAGCATCTTCATCGTAGGCTTTGCTGAGGTTGTTGCTGGTGTTGGTCGAATTGGAGTGCGCTAACGTAGTCTTGTCGTCGGTGTCTTTCTGCATGTTGGTGATACGAAACAGATCGGCGTTGACGCAATCAGATATCACGACCACATCGTATTTAGTCAGACCGATCGAGTTGCTGTTGATTTTTACGTTGGCGTTGACCGCCTTGCAGGATTGTTGATTACCTTGGCATAGCACGCTTATACCGGTGGGTGATACGTACTGGATTGAAACAATATCGCTAC
>JBALWS010000097.1:0-16814 GCA_036960405.1 Halopseudomonas sp.
GTACCAGACCTCCAAGCAGGAGCCCAAAGGTCCATCGGCGGAAACCGACCAAGCCATTCTGGCCGCCGCCAAGCGTTCGGTCGGCAGCGCTCCAGTCGCTTTGAGTAAACGTACACGCATGCGCTGGCTGGTACCGACATCGGTTGCCGCCACGGTGGTGCTATCGACCTCGATCTACCTGACCAACCAACCGCTGCTCGACAACGCGCCCAGCGTTGCCCCCAACGGCTACAACGGCAGCGCCGCTGAGAGCGAGCCACTGCGCCAGCAAAGCCGCAACGTGCTCAGCGAACAACAAAGTGCAAAAACCGAGGCGTTCAGCGATCAAGCCAAAGCCCGTAGCGAGAAGAAAAAAGCCTCGTTACCCCAAGCTCCCGCAGTTTCAGCTCCCCAACCCGCAGCAATCTCGAGCGACCTAGATTCGCTACAAAAGGACGATATGACCGCTAGCCGCTTACGTTTAAGCGCCGAAGAGGAGATGGTAGAGGATCAACAACCAGCAGCCCGAAAAGATGCCAAAGAGGTTCGTGAAACCGCCGAAGCGGAGCGCATCGCTCCGCAGTCCTCGGCCATGCAAGCTTTTAAGGCAGCACCGGTAGACTTTCGCTCCACACCAGATAGATGGCTGGAAAAGATAGAACAGCTAGTAAAGCAAGGCGAACTGAACAACGCCCTGGATGAACTCGCAGCGTTTCAGATCAGCTATCCAGAGTACCCACTTCCTGAGCAGCTTATCGGCCTACAGACAAAACCAAAATAGCCGTGGACTAATCATTCACATTGGTCCATACAGAGCCATTTAGGCCCCCTATCTACGAGACTTGCACAGAAAAAATTACAGCCTCGAAAAATCTTTTTACTCTTTCACGATATAAGTTACTCTTTCTAAACTCTTAATTTCATTCAAGGACAAGGAGTTTGCAATGGACGCTAAAGCCAATCATTTCAGTAAAGCACTACCCGTCGCCCTACTATTCCATATAGGCACCGCCAGTGCCGAGGTAGGATTAACGCCATACTCAACAATCCCAACAGGCTCGAGGGCAGAAACCGTTGCGATTGCGGACCTCAATAACGATGGCCGCAATGATGTCGTTGTTAATACCTCCTATAACTTCGATGTTGTAAACGATTACAAACTGAAGGTTTTTTATCAGGATCAAAACGGTCAGCTGCAAAGCCCTGTAGATCACCCCCTGATAGCCGAATACAGCAAGCGCCCCCAATCCCTGGTAACTGGCGACTTCAACAATGACAACCTAACAGATGTCGCGATTGGGTTTGATCGTGGCTATATCCAAATTTTCACCCAGAAGAGCGATGGATCCCTGGCGCTCTCTGATACGATTCAAACCCTACATTCAACCCGCATCGCCGTAGGCGACCTTAATGCCGACGGCCTTGACGACATCGCAGGCATCGCCTGGGGCGGCCTGGATGCTGGTATTTTTTATCAGACTTCTAGCGGAATCCAGCACCAACCGGCTATTCATCATGCCCCTCACGGCGGCTATGACGATATGGTGATCGGTGATATCAATGGCGACAACGCCGATGACCTCGTCGTAATGAGTGGCCAAGGTTACGCATACAGCAATCTTGCGGTTTTGACATCAGACGGCAATGGCGACCTGAGCCCAGTGACATTTTATGATTTAGGTGGGAACGAGTTGACCCGAGGCGTCGCCATTGGAGACTTCGACCGTGACGGTAGAAACGATGTTGCGGTTACCTTTGGCGGTAACAGCCCATTCTCAAACATCGCCATATTTCAACAAGGCATCGACGGCAGCCTAATGAGCCCAGAAGTCAGCTCAAGCTACGATATACCGGAATCACTAATAACAGCAGACCTCAATCACGACGACCGCGATGATTTGCTAGTACTACATGGTGGATGGAACACACTGGGCGTTTATGAACAGGCGTCAACCAACACACTCATAGAAGAGCAATTATTCGATATACCCTACGCATCCCATTACAACCCTCAAGGTATCGATACGGGTGATATTAACGGCGACGGCATTAACGACGTTGTTGTGGCCGACTACAATAACGGCCTAGTTGTGTTGCATGGCACCGTCAGCACCCCATTAAGCCCACCGCTCGCTCACGCGGGAGCCGACGTAACAATCCAGCAAAACCTGTATGTTGAACTTACCGGATCGCAATCCTTGGATAGCGACGGTGTTATCGTCGAATACAGCTGGAAACAGACTGCCGGCATTCCTGTTCAACTTAATGGCGCTTCAAACTCCGAAAGCAGCTTTGTTGCGCCCATTTTGCTCGCTGGGGAAGCTGCAACCTTAGTATTTGAGCTCTCGGTGACCGATAACGACGGTTTACTAGACACCGATAGTGTCATCGTTAACATCAATGCGAATAGTGCACCGAACGCTGACGCCGGTATGGATCAAATCGCGCCTCAAAGAAGACGTGTCACTTTAGATGGTGCCGCATCGGCAGACCCCGATGGAACAATTAGTACGTACCAGTGGACGCAGACCTCGGGCACCCTTGTATCACTGGATGACAGCAACACAGCTTTGGCATCCTTTGTCACACCTAAACTGAAACGCAAGAAAACATCGATATTGATGTTCGACCTAATTGTCACCGACAATCTGGGCCAATCATCCACCGACAGCGTAGTTATTACAGTCAAGAAATAGCCACCCAACCATAAGCCCATCCAATGATGGGCTTTTCTATTTACGGCCAATGAAGAAACCAGCCAAGCAGAGTCTTGGCAGACCGGAACCCGTTCGAATAACGCCCTCCCTTGCGCTAACATAGCGCCCCAACACCCCTCATCTCTTCCCGGACACTTTGATGCCCCAGCACCAACGCCTGAACAGTTCCACTTGGTTTTTGATTATCAGCGCCTGCCTATTGTTGATGCTGTCATTTGGCTATCGCTCTAGTTACGGTCTGTTTGTGCAGCCGATCAGTCAGGCCAATGGCTGGGGGCGTGACGTAATTGCACTGGCGCTGGCGATTCAGAACCTGTCCTGGGGTGTGGTCGCGGTATTTGCCGGGGGGCTGGCGGACCGCTTTGGCAACGTCAAGGTGATCACCGGCGGGGCCTTGGTCTATGCCGGGGGACTGTGGTTCACCGCTGGGGTCGATAGCGAGCTGATGCTGCACACCAGCGCCGGCTTGATGGTCGGAGCTGGTATCGCCGGCACCGCATTTGGCATAGTGCTGCCTGCGATGGCACGCGCGGTGGGTGAGGAGCGGCGCCAATGGGCGCTGGGAGTGGGAACCGCGGCGGGCTCGATGGGCCAATTTATCATGGCTCCCGTGGCCCAGAGCCTGATCGGTGAGTTTGGCTGGATCAGCGCGCTACACCTGATGGCTGCCTCGGCGCTGGTGATCGCCGTGTTAGCAATGCCGCTAGCGCCCTATTCGGGCCTGAGCGAAGCTCACCGCAGTCAGGTCGACCAACAGTCGATGCGCGCCGCATTGAAAGAAGCCTTAGGCCATCGCTCATTTTTGTTGCTTACATTTGGCTTTTTTGTCTGCGGCTTTCACGTCGCGTTCATTACCGCACACATGCCAGCGTTTCTGTTTGACGCCGGATTTGACCCCAAGATCGGCGCCTGGTCGATCGCCTTGATAGGCCTGTGCAACGTGTTTGGCGCTTATATCGCGGGCATTCTGTCGGGGCGCATCCCTAAACGTTACGTACTCAGTGCTATCTACATTGGCCGGGCCATCGCCATCACTCTGTTCATGCTGATTCCATTCAGCCTGACCTCGGTATTGGTGTTCAGCGGGGTGATGGGATTCCTGTGGCTGGCGACCGTGCCACCAACCTCAGGGTTAGTCGCGGTAATGTTCGGCACACGTTACATGGCACTACTCTACGGTATCGTCTTCCTCAGCCACCAAATAGGCAGTTTCAGCGGAGTCTGGCTTGGAGGCTGGCTGTATGAGGTAAAAGGCAACTACGACCTGCTTTGGTGGGCAGGAGTTGTCCTGGGGATAGCCGCAGCAGTGATTCACTGGCCGATCAAAGAGCATCCGGTAGCACGCTTACAAGCGGCGCAAGTCACGACCTAAACCAGTACGTTTTTCAGCCGCTTTTGGCCAGCGTCTCCATCGCATTCTTGGCCCAGGACAGGCTATGGCGGTATGCGGCCTCCAAAAAGATAGGAGACATATCCGCTTCTTTGAGGGCTTCAAAATCGCCCTGCTCGTACTGCATGATCTGCTCTAAAAGTTTCCCTAGTGGCCCTTGATGGTGGGCGATAGCCGCTTTAATCTCATCATCGAGTGGAATCTGTCGCAGCAGCTCATCCATCTCCATCCCCATCAGCGCATCAAGTTGCGACATCACCCCGACCATAAAACAGCTATCGGGGTTGAGTATGCACTCCTGCTCAGCAACGAGCTGACAAAACCGGCCCCGTACCAACAGGTTTCTCGATAGCTCTTCGGGCTTATCGTCCTGGCTGCTCAACGCAATCAGGGTGGCCCACTTGCGTACCTGATCCAGCCCCAATAGCACCACAGCCTGACTCAGCGACTCGATCTGGTTGGGGATACTGTAAGCGGCCGAGTTGACCACCCGCAAAATCCGATAGGTCAGCACCGGGTCCAACTGGATCAGCGCCTCAACTTCATTGGCGGTGGTACTGGCACGCTGAAGTTCCTGCACCAGTTGCAAGATCGCCACACTGCTGCTCGGCAGCTGCTTGCCTTTGACAACTACCGGTCGACTGATAAAAGGTCCCTGAAACAGCTTGAAGCCGCTCTTTTTACACTGTGACAGATCATCGAAGTTTTGAATATGCTGCGCCAGTGGCGTTACCCCGGCACGCGATAAGGTCTTGGCCAGCTGCGACAGTCGTGCGGCAGACAGACCACGAATATCGACCTTAACAATCTTCATATGCTTAAGCAGCGGTATCAGTTGCGGCTGTAACGTAAAATTATCAACCGCGAGCCGATAACCTTGCCCCACTAACGCGCGAATATTTTCGAGCAATATCGCGCCGACTTTGATGTCAGCGGGAATCTGCAGCACCACCTGTTTGGCAGGAAGCTCAGGAGTATCGCCCTTGAGTAACATCGATTGAGACAGCGGAATAAACAGCGGCACCCGCTGCAAGGCACCGTCCTGGCACAGGCTGGTATAGGTATTAAGCAACAGCTGCGAGCTGGCCCGGTCGGCGTCAAACGGCCCATCGCCGTCGGCACTGGCATCATGCAGCAACTCGTAGGCGACGATCTTCAGATCCTGCCGAAAGATCGGCTGGCGGACCATCAGTACCTGGGATTGATTGTCGGTATCCATACTCAATCTGAACGTAATGAAAGGCCCCATCATACTCAGACAATCGGCATTTAGGGACCATCAATTCTGATATTTGCTGCACTATTGATCTAAAACGCGATAGCAAGTTCAGCAACCCTGCCCCAGTTAGCGTTTTTCCAGTGCCAGATAATTATCGATCCCTTTGATCTTGTCCTCGGGATGGTGATTAACGTAAAGCACCGACGTCTCGCTGCCGGCACAGATCCGTTCGATCAGCGCCAGCACCAGTTGCCGGTTCATATCGTCGAGACCGAGACAGGGTTCGTCGAGAATCAACAACGGCGGGTGCTTGACCATCGCCCGGGCGATCAGCAGCAAGCGCTGATCACCGTAGGAGAGTTTGTTGAACGGCTGGTCGGCGCGGTCGCTCATCCCCAGCAGCGTCAACCACTGGTCGGCGATTTCACGTTGCTTGTCGGTGCACTTGCTGTACAGGCCGATGCTGTCGTAAAAACCCGAGATAATGACGTTGCGCAGCCCGGTACCAACCCGGTACTCCCACTGCAACGCGGTCGACACATAACCGATAAACTGTTTGATCTGCCAGATACTCTCGCCGCTACCGCGCTGGTAGCCGAAGACAAAGATATCGTTGACGTAGCACTGCGGATGATCGCCGGTGATCAGTGACAGCAAGCCGGTCTTGCCACTACCGTTGGGGCCGCTGAGCTGCCAGTGCTGATTGGGTTCGATGGTCCAGTCGAGCTTGTCAATGATGGCGTGGTCGTCGTATTTGATGCTGATGCCGTTGAGACGCACCAGCGGTTGAGCCGAGTCAAGCCGAGGGATCGCGGTGTCCGAATCGGCAGGCGGTATCGCCAGCTCGGTGGTTTTGAGGTGCAGCAGCTGGTACAGCTCAGCGTACGCTTTGTCATCATTACGCCGCACCTGGTGCTGCAGCTCACCGTTATCAACATAAGCGATATCGGTAATGAAATCGGGAAACTCGTCGAAGCGGTTCAGCACCATCACCATCGGCACGCTATCGATCAAACTAGCTAGATACTGCTGCAACAGCGCCAAGGTATCGACATCCAAACCGTCGAACGGCTCGTCTAAGATCAGCAATTGTGGCTGACTGGCCAGCGCGCGGATCAGCATCACTTTGCGCGACTCGCCGGTGGAGAGTTTTCTGAAGGAGCGATCCAGCAGCTCATCTAAGCCAAACTTGCTCACAAGATCGGTCGCTAAGTCGGGATCGGCGCAGTCCGCTAACAAAATCTCACGTACCGGTGTACCTTCGCTGACCACATCGAGGATATCGGCATCGTCCTTTTTGCGCTCGGTCTCGATCAATTCGGCTTGCGCTTCGAACGACACCACCCCGACTCGTGCAGGCAGGCCATCAATCGAGCCCGATAAGCGCTCACCGACTCCCGCTAACACAGCCGCCAGCGCCGATTTACCGGCACCGTTGGCACCGGTAATCACCCAGTGCTGATCGGGCGTGATGGTCCAGTTGATATTATTGAGCTGAAAGCGGTCATCGAAGTTAACCGTCAGATTATCGAGTTGAATCGCGGGGCGAGTAGTCATGGCTTTCCATTGGTGCTGAAGAATCAGAGTGTTCGCCGCTCACGCCATCCATGGCTACCGCGGCATACCGTACATCCTGTACATAAAAAAGCCGGAATTTTCATTCCGGCTTTCAGGTATTTCACGCTGCCACTACAGGCAGCTTAGAAGAATCGTTTTAAACGATCTTCTTCATGTCAGCCATGTGGCCGCGCAGTACACCGCCAATCGCTTCAACCGGGTGGCTGCGCAACTCAGCGTTCACTTCGATCAAACGAGCGTTATCAACACCGTTGTCATCAACAGCCAGACCACGACCGATCACGTCGGTGTCGATCTTAGTCATGAAGTCAGCCAGCAGTGGCAGACACGCGTGGTTGTACAGGTAGCAACCGTATTCGGCGGTATCAGAAATCGTCGCGTTCATCTCGTACAGCTTCTTACGCGCGATAGTGTTAGCGATCAGCGGTGTCTCGTGCAGTGACTCGTAGTAAGCCGAATCGGCAACGATGCCCGCAGCGGTCATGGTCTCGAACGCCAGTTCAACACCGGCTTTAACCATTGCTACCATCAGGATGCCGTGGTCGAAGTATTCCTGCTCGGAGATCTCAACATCGCCAGCCGGGGTCTTTTCGAAAGCCGTCTCGGCAGTCTCGGCGCGCCAGCCCAGCAGGTTCTTATCATCGTTGGCCCAATCTTCCATCATGGTGCGAGAGAAGGTGCCATTGATGATGTCGTCCTGGTGCTTGTTGTACAGCGGACGCATGATCACTTTCAGCTCTTCGGCCAGGTCAAACGCTTTAATCTTGGCAGGGTTAGACAGACGGTCCAGCATGTTGGTCACGCCGCCGTATTTGAGTGCCTCGGTGATGGTCTCCCAACCGTACTGGATCAACTTGGAGGCGTAACCGGCATCGATACCCTTCGCAATCATCTTGTCGAAGCACAGTAGTGAACCGGTCTGCAGCATGCCGCATAGGATCGTCTGCTCGCCCATCAGGTCAGATTTAACTTCAGCGATGAAAGAGGACATCAGTACGCCCGCTTTGTGACCACCGGTGCCGACCGCGTAAGCCTTAGCCAGCGCCAGGCCTTCACCTTTAGGATCGTTGTCTTCGTGTACCGCGATCAGCGTTGGAACACCGAAGCCACGGACGTATTCGTTACGTACTTCAGAACCCGGGCACTTAGGCGCAACCATGATCACGGTCAGGTCCTCACGGATCTGCATGCCCTCTTCAACGATGTTGAAACCGTGTGAGTAAGACAGACATGCGCCCTGCTTCATCAGCGGCATGATGGCGTTAACCACTGGCGTGTGCTGCTTGTCAGGAGTCAGGTTCAATACTACGTCGGCAGTCGGGATCAGCTCTTCGTATGTACCGACTTTAAAACCGTTCTCGGTAGCGTTCTTCCACGACTGGCGTTTCTCGTCGATCGCCGCCTGACGCAAGGTGTAGGACACATCACAGCCGCTATCGCGCAGGTTCATACCCTGAGCCAAGCCCTGAGCACCACAGCCGATAACGACGATCTTCTTACCCTTAAGGGCCTCAACACCGTCAGGAAACTCGGAGATATCCATGAAGCGGCACTTGGCCAGTTGTTCCAGCTGCTCACGCAGCGGCAGGGTGTTGAAGTAGTTGTTAGACATAGCCGTGATTCCAGTTAAAAAGATTGATTCTTTACGCCTTCAGCGATCGGCTAAAAGCAATAAACAGTGTGGGTTATATCAAAGCTTCGACAAACTATAACCCGTGATTCTGTAGACGTTGTCAGCATCGAATGGCGCTACTTTATAGAAGAGCGAGTCTTTCGTAAATTGATATATGCGCACTTTAACAATGCAGAAAATGAAACGTCGTTATACTGCCGATGGCACCCTACAGAAACGATTCTTACCAGCCTGTTTAGCGCTATACATCGCTCCATCGGCGGCATCGATCGCCTGTTGGTCATTACTAAAGCCGTTGGGCAACAGAGCGATACCGATACTGATTCCTATCTGGCGCTGCTCGCAACCAATCAAAAATGGGGCGTTAAACAACTCGACGATGCGCCCAGCCATTTTTTCGGCATCCTCTGCGCTCACCGGGCCGGGCATCAGGATCGCGAACTCATCGCCGCCGAGCCGAGCCACGGTATCGTACGGTCTAACCTGTTGATTCAAACGCCGCGCCACCTCTTTGAGGGCATCATCACCGGCATCGTGGCCCAGTTCATCGTTAATCGGCTTGAAGTCATCGAGATCCATATACAGCAGTGCCGAGGCAGTACCGCTACGCTGGCTACGGTATAGTTCCTGATTGAGCAGTTCGGCAAACAGCGCCCGGTTAGCCACCTGTGTCAAAAAATCAAAATGCGCCAGCCGCTGGAGCTTAATATCGGCATCAATCCGCTGCTTGAAGGTACGGCTAAACAAGGCAGTAACGACAGCCGAAATAACGGCAAAAAACAGCCACAGCCCCAATAAAATGCTTCGCAGCTGACTCAAAGCAGCGCTCAATACATCCGCACCGATAAAAGAGACCAACCACCAATGCGGCGGCTGCAACGTCGTATCTGAAGCCAGCATTTTTGTCAGATCGGGGTAGTTAAGCGGGGTGACCTTACGGTACACATATAGTCCCTGGTCGGTCTTCGTCGACCCCTGAGCCAACGGCTGCATCTGTCGCCACACGTCGGGCTGGTTCAGTACAAAATTATGTTGCCGCCGACCGGCAAACAGGTTCCCCCAGCGGCGCTGCTCTTCAACGCCATACAACCAGAAACCATCTTCCTGCAGCAACGCCAACTGTCCTTGCAGCGGCTGCACCGGTTTAACCAGATGACTCAGCATCTGTTGAGCGGCTAGATTAATAATCACCAGACCATCTTTGTCACCCCGATCATTAAAGAACGGAGTGGCCAGCCGCAATACAGGCCTATACGGCGTGCTGACTTCACCGTATTCCATATTCAGATCTAACTCCGATATATAGATTTCACCCTGTGAGAGCTGCATCGCTTTGTTGAAATAACTGCGGTGCTGCTTGCTCTGCAACTGCTCGGCCGGCACGCTTCGTGGCAGACCTTGATGGCGGTCAGCTCGAATCTTTTCTACTCCTTGGCTATCGATAAAACGCAACTGATCGTAACTATCCATCACATCCAGAAAGCTGCTGTAGTCGACGTTAAGCTGTTTTTCCAACGACAGCTCACCGGCCCGATATGCCTTAAGGTTCGTTTGCCGGGCTAGCAGTGAGATATCTAGCGCCGCTTGGCGCTGCTCGATCAGCAGTTCATGCTCGAGCGTTCCTAGCTTAACCGACTCCTCCCATCCTAACTCCTCCCAAAACTGCTGCTGTTGCTGCTCATAGATCGAGAAGAAGATAATGCTGACAAAGCTCATCAGGGTCAGATAGGTATAAAGCGCACCCCAAAACAACGAGACCGGAGCTCCCACCACCGAGATCACCTTATGACGAATATTGGGCAGAAATAGTTTCCAATAGATGATGGAACCACCGACGGCCGCCAGCACCACGGTATCGAGCAACGCGCCATACCACTGACTATGTCCCAGCGACAGCAGTGGCAGAATCGACATCACCAGGATTTCGACCCCAAAAACGATCGCACCGACCTTTAACTGGATGCCGTAGCTGAGCAAGCCAAAGCCCGACAGGCCTTGGTAGCGACCAACAAAATAGGAGAAGGTGATCACCGCCACCAGAGACACCGAAGCGGCATCGAATATCGCCGGCAACCAATTTCCGTATGCATCGAGACTGAGCAATCGAATCAACAGCATGATCGTCAACTCAGTCAGCGCAATAGCGCTAACGAAAGCGAGAAAAACTGTTTTATCGCGGCCGGATTTAGATGTCGACGAATCGCTGTTCATGCTAACTGTACAACGCCCCCTATAGGTAAACTGCAGACCCAGAGTAGAACTGGTTAATTTCTCAGCAACCCAACCCTAACTTAGCAATTATAAGTAGAACAAGCCTTTATTAACCATTACTTACAAAGCAGAGCAGAAATTAAGCATCAGAACCCAACGATCGGTTGGGCCAAAATCCACAAACTCAACATGGTGTAGCCGACCATCAACCCCAACATCGGATATTGGCTTCGAATCGCCTGCCGTGAGTCGCTAAACGCGGCAACAGCCGCGCGATGCGCAAGATAAACCGCTATAACATGACCGCTCACTATCGCTATCACCGCGGTATACCAGCTGAAGCGAGCATCGACGATACCGATATTGATGCGATGATAGGCGGTACCAAACAGATCCCAATCAAGCCCAAAGGGATCGGACGCGAGAGCGATAATGCTTTGCCCTTGGAGCAGCAGGAACGACAAATAATGAGCCAGGTGATACGCGATCGCGATCGGTAATAACGACAACGCAAATAACCGTGCCAGATACCAGACAGAGTACTGCTTCGTTTGACTGCCACGGCTCACCGTCCGTTGCATCAACCAGCTAAAACTCAAATACACCGTCACAAAAAGAACCGGGGCGATCAGCAGCGCCAGCGTCACAAACACCACCACTTCACCACCACCCTGCGCGCCCAACGCAGCCAGCAGCGGCTTGAGGCTGCCGGCAGAGTTCCAGCCATCAAACAGGCTCGCCGCTAACGGAGTCTCGAGGAAACCGTCCAGCGCTAATGTCGACAACAACAACATCACCAGCACCACCATCGACGAAGATAGCGGCTGGTCAGAGACTAAACCCGACGCCAATGGCCGCAGGTTAAGCTCGCGCAACTCCGGTTTCGCCTGGCTAAAACAAGCCGGACAACCCACCGACGTCCCCTCGGTCTGATTTGCCGATTGAGAGCAATCGGTACAGAGCGCGCCCTGTTTAACCCGCATCTCGGTTGGGGAAAAACGGGCAAACAGCGAGAACAAAACAGTAAATATCTCGCCGTTTTTGAGCCAGCGATCGCCACCAAACAGCAGCATACCAATCCAAGTTATACCACCGTAGGTCAACGCAGCCGCAGCGACGACTTCGGGTTCGGCATTATCCGGATAGGCATGTTCTAACCAGGCAAAGGCCATAAACAACGCGATAGCCGGAAACACCCCAAGCCACTTGGGATAACTCCAGCCGGTACCTAAACAGCGACCAGGGAAAAACCAGCGATGCACACCGGCCGCCCAGTTAAAGATGATTTTCCACGGATTGAGTAATGCCCACAGATCGCCGACCAAAGCACTGATATAAGCAAATCCGACCCACCAGATCACCCACACAAAAGCGGGTGCGAAGTTGTACTGAGTCACAGGAAAGCCATAAAAACCGGTCAGCAGCACCAGTACAAACAGCGCCACCGACAGTAGTCGCAACAGCGCCAGAGAGTAGCGATGAGCCAGCAGCCGAAACAGCACTAAGTTCAACAGGTTGTAGCGCCTTTTTGTTACCTTAGCCGCTGGCTCGCGGACAAAAAAGGCCATCACCACGAAAGAGAGAACCACCGTCGCGGCGGCCCCGACCAGATACAGCCATAAAGGAACCGGCAGTTCATAACGTTGCCCAAATGCATGGGCAGCTACTGAACCAGAAAAGCCCAGCGCCAGCAGCAAGAGGCAGCCAGCCTGAATCGACCTATCCATGAAATAACGTCCTAGCGAGGCATGACTTCGAAATACAGCAGCACGTTGCCATGATGGCCACCCTTGCGCTGACCTGGCTGGTGCAGATTGACGGGAAACCTTCCGGTTGCGAAAGCGTCAAAAGACATCGTGACGGCGACCGACGGGGTCAATGTTTGCTCGATATCATAACCGTGCAGATGGATCTTGGTCGTTTGGTCGCTGCTCCAGTGCAGCCGTACTTGATCGCCCTGCTTAACTCGAATCACGTTATCGGCGCGATTCAGATGCTGATCGACCACTGACAGCGAAAACTCGACCTCTGATTTGCTGTCATTCGAAGCCTGACCAGCACCTGAAATCGCTGCGATGGCCGCTAGACAGAGCGTCATAGCAGCCTTGTTTAGCCGGTTAACTACCGCCATCGTCAGCGTACTCAATCAGATCTTGAACTGCTGGACAATTTGATTCAATGCGCGGCTCTGTAGCGTCAACTCACCACAAGCATCGGCAGTCTGGCAAGCCCCCTCCGCCGTCTGCTCAGCCACCTGAGCGATGATCACGATATTTTGATTAACCTCTTCGACCACCTGGGTTTGCTCGTTCGCCGACGACGCAATCTGCTCGTTCATGGCGGTCATCTTATCGACCGATTCCCGAATGGCCTGCAACGCCTCGCCAGCCTGGCTGGCTTGTTCAACACCGCTATCGGCCATCTTGGCACCACCCTCTATCGCCGCCACCGCATTCCCGGCACCTTGCTGAAGCCTAGCGATGATCGCATTGATCTCTTCGATCGAATCCTGAGTGCGCTTTGCCAACCCTCTGACCTCGTCGGCCACCACCGCAAAACCCCGACCCGACTCACCCGCACGAGCCGCCTCAATGGCGGCATTCAATGCCAGCAAGTTAGTTTGATCGGCAATGCCCCGAATCACTCCCAGCACCTCGCCGACCGATTCACTGTCTTTAGCCAGGGCGCCCACCACCTCAGAGGCAGAGCGCACTTCTGCCGCCAACTGATTAATCGTCGCGATCGTCGTCGCGACAACCTGCTCACCATTGATCGCTTGCTGCTTGGCTTCTACCGCCGCCTCGGAGCCTTGCCGGGTGTTGCTCGCCACCTCTTGCACCGTTGCCGCCATCTGGTTGATAGCCGAAGCCACCTGATCGACCTGAGTCTGTTGCTCCAGAACGCCCTCACGGGTTCGCTGGGTCACCTGATCGGTTTGCTCGATCACCACAGCCAAGCCAGTCGAGGCAGCAGATGTTTGAGCGATGGTTTCGCGTATCTTGCTGACAAAGCTGTTAAAAGCCGCCGCTAACGCCGCGACTTCATCGCGACCTTCTACCTCTAAGGTGACGGTCAGATCGCCCTCGCCTTCGGCTACATCACGTAAGCGATCAGCCACCCTCGCAATCGGTTTGACGATCTGGTGCGCCGCGAATGTCCCGACCAGCACCACCGCTATCAACGCCAAGGCACCGATCAGCAATGCCTGGTTGCGCAGCTCGGTAATGGCTTGATAGGCGATGCGGGTATCGAGAAACGCGTGGATCATCCACTGCGGGTCGGCAAATTTGTCGTGCCCTTCAGAAACAAAGCTGGCAACTAGAAAACGGCCATCGGCCAACACCTGTTCGGAAACACCCTCGTCGCGTATCTGCTCAGACATCGTAATAGGCGTTGCGGCGGCACTCTGGTATAGCACCCGGCCATCCATCGCGTGCAGCATCAACCGGTGTTGGTCATCCTGAGATTCGGCGTTGACCGTTTCTTCGGCCATCATCTGCTCGACCACATGCCAATCGACCACCCCCACCAAGGTACCGATCATCGTATTGGGATCGTAATCGGCCCGAACCCCTTTGGCGATCAGCATCACCTTGCCACCACTGAGCACATCTTGGTGGACACGGCTCTGGTAATGATGACCAGCACCGGCGGTTTGATGAACCTTATCTTGGTCTGCAAAGGAGGTATCTCGACGCGCCTCCAGCGAAGTCGCCACCACATCTCCTTCGCCGTTAAGCGCGCTCAGTTCGGAAAAATGGGGGTATTGCTTGCGCAACCGTTCGAGCTCGGCCGATAACTCGCCCTCTTCATCATCGGTGAGCAGATCCTGCATGATGCCGAGGTTTGACCAGGTATGCAGGTCGGCGAGCGATTCTTGGAAAAACTCTTCGAGATGGTGAATTTGATCTTGAGTGGTGGTCTCAAGGTTGGCTTCAATCTGGCGACTCAAGGCTTGTCGCGCGTTGTCGTATGAAATAAACCCCATCACTAGCAATGGCAACACGGAGCAGCTCAACACCACCAGAAGCAGCTTGGTTTTTAACTTCATAACAACCTAACCCTACTAACAACAACTAAACAGGATGAAATAAAGGGGCGATAACGCCCCTTTACACTACACAGTTACCGTATCGGCTGTATTAGCGATTACTCAAATGCCAGCAACGTCCAGTTACCGACTTTTTTGTAAGCACCGGCATAGCTTTTACCTTCATGGGTCAACGCCTGCTTGCTATCCAGCGCAGCCGTCACGCCGGCTAGATCCATACCGCCAAACGAAAACGGCTTGAAATAATCCGCTTGCTGCTCTGTATCGCCAACCTTATCGATGCCAATCGCAGCGCTACTATCGGAGATAACATATCCCTCATCACTGACAGCAATCATTCGCTCGCCCTTAACCCCTTTATTGAGCGCATCCTGGAACACCGCCAAGCCATGCTCGTAGTGCAAGATAGCCTTCTTATCACCATCAACAACGATAGGAGAGACGTAAGCCAGTACCCACTTATTAGCATCGGGAGACATATAAACCGGAGAGACATGCACCGTCCTGGGTTTGGCATCAAACCCAGGCTTGAAGAATACGGCACCCGATTCGTCGGGAGACAGGTCGTTGGCTATTTCCTGACCGACAATACGCGCCAGTTCGGGACCATTAGCATCGATCAAACACATCTCTTCAACCTGAAATTTCTTCTGAACATTCAGCGACACAGTATCGACACGACCTTGCAGTTGCGGTCGATCATTCTTACTGGCAGCAACAAAGTCAGCATAACTCTTATCTTGGGCGGCATTGACCAGCGCTTTCTTGGCCTTTTTGTGCAGTTTGGAAACGATAGCGGCTTTTTTAGCCACCGCAGCATCAACGTTGGCGGCCAAACTATAGGAGGAAGTAAGCAGAACGGAGGAAGACAGCGCTATAACAACAGCTTTTTTTATCATCGGGTAAACCTCAATACATAGATCAACAATCAACGATGAACAATACGAGTTAGCGCCCGTCCACCCTTTGTATACTCAACGCAACAACCCTGAAGTCATTAATTTTTAGAGTAACAACTACGTTAACCGATACCTTGCTAGCATGCCAAGTTGGTACCCATAAAATATATAGGGAAATACTGTGTTTTCTTGATCTTAAACAAGTGTGGCAAAAACAAATATCGCTAATATAAATACCTCTCATAACCATACACGCTTAGTTATGGATCACTGAGCAATCTGCGCCTTGCTCAAGCCAGAGGCAAGCGCTGTCGACTTCAAACGTGGCAAATATTGCTGAAAGCAGGTTCAAAACAGATACGGGCAAAGAGCGACAAAACAATGAAGATCAAAACCAAACTTATTCTGTTTATCCTTACTATCTCAATGCTGCCTTTGACAGCCTTGGCGCTGTTTAGCTTTCTTTCCGCCAAACAGGGTATGAGCGGGTTGATCTCAGACGAGCTGGTGACGACCGTCGATACCGAGTCCAAACAGTTGGAAAACCGCCTTGCTGGCGCGCTGAATGATCTGAGTAGCTGGACTCTGCAACCTATTTTCCAAGACCTGTTGACCGACGACGAGGATGGCGAGGTACAGCTGACATTGCAGCGCCTGCAGCAACAGTACCCACTGTTTCGATCGCTCTCGGCGCTGAACGAATCCGGAGTCGTGGTCGCTTCCAGCGATGAGGCCTTCGTCGGCGCCAACTGGGCTGGCACCCTGATCTACCAGCGCAGTCTGGAAAGCAGGCCTTCGCAAGGGCAGATATCTACCAGCAGCCCGATTGTGATGCCCGTTTCGATCCCGGTGGTGGCCGATTATGATGCCGAAGTGATTATCGGCACTCTGGCTGGCGAGCTGGACTGGAGCGTTATTCAACAATGGCTAGCCACCATTTCGCTGGCAGGCGCACCGCAAGATGGCGCGCACCGATTACTGCTGACAGCCCCAAACGGACAGCGCACGCTCTACGATAGCCTCGAAGCGATAGGTACTACCGCCCAAGCGAGTCTCCCCATACCGCAACAGCGGGGAATCAGCCAACTCCAAACCGGAGGATTGAACTATCTCGTCGGCACCAGCCACACCAAGGGG
>JBALWS010000098.1:0-16702 GCA_036960405.1 Halopseudomonas sp.
CGCGTGATGCAATTTACCCATCGACAATGCGCGTACGTTGAAGTCGATATCCGCCTCGGTGATCTGCTTGCCACTGGAGGAGACATAGGCCTGGGCTGGCGCGCAAAACGCCACCTTAGGGGTGTGCTGCCGCCCTGCTGCTTCGGATACGTCGCTGATCAAGCCCATTCGTACTGCGCCGTGAGCGCGGATGGTTTCAAAACGCTCCAGCGCAGCCGGGTCTCCGTTGATCGCTTCTTGCAACTCGGCACCGGTGTAACCAATATCAGCAGCGTTGAGGAATACGGTTGGGATACCGGCGTTGATCATGGTCGTTTGGAAGGTCCCGACGCCAGGAACTTCCAGCTCGTCGACCAGGTTACCGGTGGGGAACATCGCATCGGTGGCATCGACCGGGCTGATAAACTCAACCTGCACTTCGGCGGCTGGGAAGGTCACGCCATCGAGTTCAAAGTCGCCGGTTTCCTGTACTTCGCCGTTGGTCATCGGCACGTTGGCAACAATGGTCTTGTTGATATTGGCTTGCCAGATACGCACCACGGCGATGCCGTTCTCAGGCACTCGGTCAGCGTCGACCAGGCCGCTGCTGATGGCAAAGGCGCCAACCGCTGCAGTCAAATTACCGCAGTTACCGCTCCAATCGACGAATGGCTTGTCGATCGACACCTGACCGAACAGGTAATCAACGTCATGGTCGGGCTGGCTGGTTTTGGACAGGATCACAGTTTTACTGGTGCTGGAGGTCGCACCGCCCATGCCATCGGTCTGCTTGCCGTACGGATCGGGGCTGCCGATGACACGGAGCAAGATCGCATCGCGCGCTGCACCCGCTACTTGCGCGGCTTCGGGAAGGTCGGTCAGGTTGAAGAATACACCCTTGCTGGTGCCGCCACGGATATAGGTAGCGGGGATTTTAATCTGCGGAACATGAGCCATAGCGGTGTCCTTTTTAAGAGCGGTCCTTTGAAAAAGGACCGATGGAAAATCTGTATAAAAGTCTTTTTACAATCATCTAGTCAAAGAAGATTCTAAAAAGACTCCGCGGTACATGATCGTACTGCGGGTCTATAGAGTGCTCAGAGGATGCCGCCGGAGAAACCATTCCGGCAGCGCCCATCGAGCCACTGTTACTGCTAGATCCGGCTACGCGTTACCCGCCAGGAAGTCCTGAGCGAAACGCTGCAGTACGCCACCAGCGCCGTAGACAGAGACTTCTTCTGCGGTATCCAGACGACAGGTCACCGAGATCTCGACCTGCTCGCCATTGGCGCGAGTCATGATCACGGTCAAGTCGGAACGTGGGCTGATGTCGCCAACCACATCGTAAGTCTCAGTACCGTCGATGGCGTAGGTGTGACGCGTCTCGCCGTTCTTGAATTCAAGCGGCAGTACGCCCATACCCACTAGGTTGGTTCGGTGGATACGCTCAAAACCTTCGGCAACGATAGTTTCAACACCGGCCAGACGCACACCCTTGGCGGCCCAGTCACGTGAAGATCCCTGACCGTAGTCAGCACCAGCGATGATGATCAGCGGCTGCTTACGCTCCATGTAGGTCTCGATCGCTTCCCACATCCGGCTCTCTTGCCCTTCGGGCTCGATCCGCGCCAATGAACCCTGCTTCACGTCGCCGCTTGCATCACGACACATCTCGTTCAGCAGTTTCGGGTTAGCGAAGGTGGCACGCTGTGCGGTCAGGTGATCACCACGGTGAGTCGCGTAAGAGTTGAAGTCCTCTTCCGGCAGACCCATCTTGGCGCAGTATTCACCGGCAGCACTCGATGCCTGGATCGCGTTTGACGGCGACAGGTGATCGGTGGTGATGTTGTCACCCAGCACCGCCAGCGGACGCATACCCTTCATGCTACGCTCTCCGGCCAACGCGCCTTCCCAGTAAGGAGGACGACGGATGTAGGTGGTCTGCGGACGCCAATCGTACAGCGGGCTCTCAGACTTCTCTACTGCACCCAGATCGAACATCGGGATGTAAACCTGGTTGAACTGCTCGGGCTTAACGCACTTAGCGACGATCGCGTCGATCTCTTCATCGCTAGGCCAGATATCCTTCAGCGTGATCGCGTTACCGTCTTTGTCGGTGCCCAACGCATCGGTTTCGATATCAAAACGCATGGTACCGGCGATCGCATAGGCCACAACCAGCGGTGGTGAAGCCAGGAACGCCTGCTTGGCGTGCGGGTGGATACGGCCATCGAAGTTACGGTTACCCGACAGTACTGCGGTGGAGTACAGATCACGATCGATGATCTCCTGCTGGATCTTGGGATCCAACGCGCCACTCATGCCGTTACAGGTAGTACAAGCGTAACCGACGATGCCGAAGCCCAGCGTCTCCATCTCGGACAGCAAGCCGGCTTCTTCGAGATACAGCTTGGCCACCTTAGAACCAGGGGCAAAGGAAGACTTGACCCAAGGCTTACGGACCAGGCCCAACTCGTTGGCTTTCTTAGCCACCAAGCCTGCAGCCACAACGTTACGTGGGTTGGAGGTGTTGGTGCACGAGGTGATCGCAGCGATGATCACCGCGCCATCGGGCATCAGGCCTTCGGCCTCTTCAGCCTTGGCTGCTGCCAACATGGCGTCGCTAGCGATACCGCGCTCGTTCAGCGCAGACGTTGGCAGACGACGGTGCGGGTTGGACGGACCGGCCATGTTGCGAACAACGCTCGACAGATCGAACTCAATAACACGCTGGTACTGGGCTTCAACCAGATCATCAGACCACAGGCCGGTCTCTTTGGCGTACTGCTCAACCAGTGCAACCTGCTCGGGCTCACGACCGGTCAGCTTGAGGTAGTCAATGGTCTGCTCGTCGATATAGAACATACCGGCCGACGCGCCGAACTCGGGCGTCATGTTGGAGATGGTGGCACGGTCACCGATGGTCAGCGCTTTGGCGCCGTCACCAAAGAATTCCAAGTACGAAGAAACCACTTTCTGGTTACGCAGGAACTCGGTAATCGCCAACACCATATCGGTGGCGGTGATACCCGGCTGACGCTTGCCGGTCAGCTTGACGCCGATGATGTCAGGAAGGCGCATCATCGAGGGCCGACCCAGCATCACGGTTTCGGCTTCCAGACCACCGACACCGATAGCGATAACACCCAGTGCATCGATGTGTGGTGTATGGCTGTCGGTACCGACACAGGTATCCGGGTAAGCAACACCATCACGTGCCTGGATCACCGGAGACATCTTCTCCAGGTTGATCTGGTGCATGATGCCGTTACCGGCAGGGATCACATCAACGTTATCAAAGGCAGTCTTACACCACTCGATAAAGTGGAAACGGTCATCGTTACGACGATCCTCGATATCCCGGTTCTTCTGGAAAGCATCCGGGTCAAAACCAGCAGCCTCAACAGCCAGCGAGTGGTCAACGATCAGCTGAGTCGGAACTACCGGGTTAACCTTGGCAGGATCTCCACCCTGATCCGCGATCGCATCACGCAGGCCGGCCAAGTCAACCAACGCGGTCTGACCGAGAATGTCGTGACAAACCACACGCGCCGGATACCACGGAAAGTCTAGGTCTTGCTTATGTTCGATCAACTGCTTGAGTGAGTCTGTCAGCGCAGATGGCTCACAACGACGAACCAGCTGCTCAGCCAATACGCGTGAGGTGTAGTTCAGTTTGGCATAAGAGCCCAACTGAATCGCGTCGACTGCCGCGCGGGTGTCGAAGTAATCCAGCTCGGTGCCTGCCAGAGATTTACGATATTGAGTGTTCATAGCTCGGGAATCCTCGAGTAATGTTCAAAAAAAGCGGAGTAGCCCTAATGTTAACAACAGCGCTAACGATCACAGCCGACTCCGCTTTTTATATCAATGCTTACGCACGGTCTTCGATAGCAACCCACTCGCTGCTGTCTGGACCGGTATAATCCGCGCTTGGGCGAATGATGCGATTATCAGCACGCTGTTCGAATGCGTGTGCAGCCCAGCCGGTCAGGCGCGAACACACAAAGATCGGCGTGAACAGCTTGGTGGGAATACCCATGAAGTGATAGGCAGAGGCGTGGAAGAAGTCGGCGTTGCAGAACAGGTCCTTCTCGCGCTTCATCACCGCTTCACAACGAACAGAGACCGGGTACAGCACGTCGTCGCCAACATCCTTAGCCAGCTCTTCGGAGCACTTCTTGATCACGGCGTTGCGTGGATCAGAGTCACGGTAGATCGCGTGACCGAAGCCCATGATCTTCTCTTTACGCTCGAGCATGCCCATCATCTCGCGCTCGGCTTCGTCGGCAGACTTCCAGTTCTCGATCATATCCATCGCCGCTTCGTTAGCGCCACCGTGCAGTGGGCCACGCAGAGTGCCGATGGCACCGGTGATGATAGAGTGGATATCAGACAGCGTGGAAGCACAAACCCGACCGGTGAAGGTCGAGGCGTTAAATTCGTGCTCGGCGTAGAGGATCAAGGAGATATTCATCACCTTGGCGTGCAGCGCGTTGGGCTTCTCGCCGTTCAACAGGTGTAGGAAGTGACCACCAATAGAATCGTCGTCGGTCTCGGTCTCGATACGCACGCCGTCATGGCTAAAGCGGTACCAGTAGTTGATGATCGACGGGAATACCGCCAGCATGCGGTCAACGGCATCTTGCTGCTCGGAGAAGTCCTGCTCGGTTTCCAGATTACCCAGCATCGAACAGCCGGTGCGCATCACATCCATCGGATGGGCTGACGCAGGAATCTGCTCGAGTACGGTTTTCAGCGGCTGTGGAAGACCACGCAAGCCTTTAAGCTTAGTGATGTAGGCGTCCAGCTCGGCTTGATTCGGCAACTTGCCCTTCAGCAGCATGTAAGCCACTTCTTCAAAGCTCGCTTTTTCAGCCAGCTCAACCATGTCGTAGCCACGGTAAGTCAGGCCAGCACCGGTCTTGCCCACGGTGCACAGTGCGGTAGAGCCCGCGGATTGACCACGCAGACCTGCTCCACTCAATTTTTTATCATCAGCCATTGTTAACTCCTATCTTTTTATCAGTTGTCACAGGAGGCCCGCTTTCGGCCTCCACTTCGTCACATCGCTTTACTTATTCTTGCCTTCGGCGCGTTTTACCTTTCACCTTTGGCTTATTTATTTTGGCCTTCGGCGCTATTTGTTCTTTCCTTCTGCAAAGAGTGCATCCAGCTTCTGTTCGAAATCGTGGTAATTAAGGAAATCGTACAGTTCCATCCGGGTCTGCATCAGATCGACAACATCTTTCTGATCGCCCTTAGTTAAGATATTTTCGTACACAGCCAACGCGGCCTTGTTAGCGGCACGGAAGGCGCTCAGCGGGTACAGCACCATGGCGCAGCCCACTTCACCCAACTCGTCTTTGTTGAACAGCGGCGTGGCACCGAACTCGGTGATGTTGGCCAGTAGCGGCACGTCGATCGCTGAACTGAATGCTTTGTAGTCTTCCAGCGTGTGAACCGCTTCGGCGAAAATGCCATCGGCACCCGCTTCGATACAGGCCTGCGCTCGCTCAACTGCGGCATCGATGCCTTCCATCTGGAATGCATCGGTCCGCGCGATCAGGAAGAAATCGTCATCGGTCTTGCCGTCAGCCGCCGCTTTAACACGGTCGGCCATCTCTTGTTGGGACACGATCTCTTTATTCGGACGGTGGCCACAACGCTTCTGCGCCACCTGATCTTCGATATGACAAGCGGCAGCGCCGGCTTTGATCATCTCTTTAACTGTACGCTGGATGTTGAATGCACCACCCCAGCCAGTATCGATATCAACCAGCAGCGGAGTCTCTACCGCGCTGCTGATGCGACGAACATCTTCGAGCACATCGTTGCACGAGGTCATGCCCAGATCAGGCAAGCCGTAAGAGTGGTTAGCCACACCACCACCTGACAGATAGATCGCCTGGTGGCCAACACGCTCAGCCATCATCGCGTGATAGGCATTAGTAGTACCGACGATTTGCAGTGGGCTGTTTTCAGCCAGTGCTTTGCGGAAGCGTCCGCCTGCGGTCAATTTCTGGGTCATGACATATCCTCGTTGCTGTTACTGTTCTGTTTCTGATTGGGATTTAAGCTTCTGCTCGATGTTTTTACGCGCAGCGCTAATGTGGCGGCGCATCAGCATCTCTGCCAATTCGCCGTCGCGGTGTTGGATGGCATCGACGATATGGCGATGCTCGGCTAGCGCCCGTACCGGACGCGAGCTGGAGAGGCTAAATTGATAGCGATACATCCGTACCAGATGGTACAACTCACCACCAAGAAGCTCTTGTAACTTATTGTTTTTACTACCCTGAACAATCCGATAATGAAAATCCAGATCGCCTTCTTTCTGAAAATACGAGCGGCCTTCACTCTGCTCCAAACTCCGCTCATGCTCATCGAGCAACGCTCGTAGACTGGCTACTTCATTGTCGGTCATATTCTCAGCGGCGAGCCTACACGCCATCCCTTCCATCGCTTCACGCACGTGGTAGATCTCAATCAACTCTTGAGACGATAACGACACCACTCGGGCACCGACATGCGGAATCCGTACCACCAACCGCAACCCTTCAAGACGACGGATCGCCTCGCGTAGTGGGCCTCGGCTGATGCCATAGGTGCGCGCCAACTCAGGCTCACTGATTTTATGCCCCGAAGGAATGTCACCCTTAATAATCGCAGTAACGATCTCACGACAGACCCGATCAGCCAACGTTCTGGATTCGGGTTCGGCCTGTTCTAGAGCTGTAAGATGAGTCGGTGCATTCATAAGATTGTCGACAATGTTGTTTGATGAACACAAGATACGCCGCTAAAAAGGCCTCGTCAACCGGTAAAAGCCTTCAAAGTGTCAACACAATACAAAAGTATAGGGGTTATTACCGAGCCAGAATAGACCCGACTAAAACAGAATACGAGCAACCAGAAAGCCCAGTACCCTGCAGACTCGAGTTTAGTCCAGCAGCACTCGGGCAAGCCCCAAACAAACAGCGCTCAGATACAGACTGCGACAATCGGCCGCAGCCATTCGCCAAATCGAGCTAGCTGGCTAAGTAATGCTCCAGATCCTGATCCATCTGCTTGGCTATTTGACGCGGTTTTTGGAACGGCAAACTATGATCGCAGCCGCGCATACGATGGCAAAGCCAACTCGGCGACTGATGCGCCAATTGCTGGTTGAACTGATGCATCGCCTCAACGCTTCGCCCACCAACAAAGCTACTGACATCACCCTGATCCGCTAACAACTGGGCTCGGTCGATTCGCTGACTCGCATCTGTTACCGCGTCCAAGGCATTGGCAAACCCCAAGGGGCGATGACCTAGCCGGGCGATCGAGATAGCGTCACCTCGCGGGGAGGCGATTCGGTTTGGCGCCACGGTTTGCAAAAACTGCATCACACTCGCTTCGGGATCATCACTATCGCGTAGTAGCTGGGCGATATCGCTATAACGCCGACGATTGGCGATCGCTTGCTCGACATCACTGTGATCGACCAATGCCGACTCCAGTAGATACTGCTTATGCACCCGATGAGGGTGGAGCTGTTTTAACAACATTGCCACCAAGCCGCCAAATGAATAGCCGCCCAGATCAAACGCCCACCAACCCAGCTGATCCAACAGACAGAGCTGATCCCCAACCACCTCCTCCACTCGATAGCTGCGCTCAGTCCCATCCAGATCCTGGGTCAACCCCATGCCACGCTGATCAGGCACCAACACCTCATGCCAACCATGCAGGTGATGAACCACATGATCCCAAGTATCTTCGCCAGCCACTCCGGCACCGTGCAATAGCAATAACCGCCGCCCTTGCTCCGCGTATCGGTTGCGGTATAGCCGGTAACTAATCTGCTGCTCGGCAGTATTAAGCACACAAGTCTGGACTGAAAAATGAGGTTTCATAACAAATAAACCGAGACGCAGATTCAAAGACAGAAGATCAAGGCGCGATTGTAGAGCATTGCGTGACACCCTCACAAATCAGCACGACTGCAATAAAACTGGAACCTAGCCATGCAATCCAGCTTAAGCTTCGAGCCCCTTGTGGCACCGATGCACGCGGCCAGAAATGCCCGAGGGCTTGATCAGATGCCTTCTAAGGGTACAATGCTGCTCCTTTATTGAAACTTACCCTACTAACGTCGCAAGGCAGAGCCACAGCAAACCTTGCAGATCATAGGAACTACGGCTTTGCCCCAGGCGCAGGTAAATCGGATAGCACTGCCTTACCACTCCGACAGCGCATTGCTGTTTCAATCGATACGATCACAGCCTTATCCGGCATTGCTCGATAGCAGCAGTTACCCAGGCCCCTTTGGCCGCTTCGACATCCTCTGCGCCGACCCAAGCCAGCTACTCAGCCATGACAACCTGCAGACAACCCTGACGCAACGCGATGGCAGCAGCCAAATCCTCGACGCGCTGCCCTTTGACGCACTGCGTCAATTACTGCTTGATCAAGGGTTCGATGGCCAGACCACCCCTAACCTGCCTTTCACAGGTGGAGCATTGGGGTACTTCAGCTACGACCTGGGACGCTGTTACGCCCCGCTCGCCAACTTGGCGACCGATGATATTAATCAGCCTCAGATGCAGATCGGCATCTACCAATGGGCCATCATTGTTGATCACCAGCTGCAATGTACGACGCTCGTTAGCCATAACTTGTCCGATCAACAACTACAAACGGTTAAAGAGCGATTTAGCGATTCAGCCGCTGCAAAGTTCTCACTCACCAGCCCCTTTCAATCAAATCTGGATAAAGACGCCTACCTGAAGCGATTCCGCCAGGTGATCGACTACATACATGCTGGCGACTGTTATCAGGTCAATCTGGCCCAACGCTTCAGCTGCACCTACCAAGGCGATCCCTGGTGCGCCTACTTAGCGCTTCGCCGCCAAACCCATACCCCTTTTTCTGCTTACCTTGAATCCCCTGCGGGCAGCTTGTTGAGTTTGTCACCGGAGCGCTTTCTACAGGTTGCCGATAGTCAGGTAGAAACCCGTCCCATAAAAGGCACCCGTCCACGCCACCCACTCCCCGAGCAAGACGCACAGCTCAAAACCGAGCTGACAAACAGCGTCAAGGACCGCGCCGAGAACTTGATGATTGTCGACCTGTTGCGTAACGACCTGGGCCGTAGCTGCATCACCGGTTCGGTAAGAGTGCCGGAGCTGTTCAAGATTGAGAGTTACGCCAACGTTCACCACCTGGTCACCGCCATCACCGGCGAGCTGGCAAAACCGATCGATGTGATCGACCTGCTACAAGGCTGTTTCCCCGGCGGCTCGATCACCGGTGCACCCAAAACCAGAGCGATGCAGATCATCGAAGAACTTGAGCCGCACCGGCGCTCAGCCTACTGCGGTTCGATCGGTTACATCGGTTTTAACGGAGGCATGGATAGCAACATCTGCATCCGAACCTTAGTGGCAACCCAAGACAAGGACCCAAGCAAGATTCAGGGCCAACTCCATTGCTGGGCCGGGGGCGGCATTGTGGCGGATTCTGATGGCGATGCGGAATACCAGGAAACCTTCGACAAGGTCAACAACCTGATTCAGTGCCTGGAGGGGCGTTTTCTTAAGCCTTAACCCTATCTCTTAATTGTTAATTGGTTAAAAGCACCGCACTGCGATTACTGATCGCTCTCTACGAAAAAACCGGCCAAGGCCGGTTTTTTTATCCCTACTCACCACCGCAATGGTTTAGCCGACCTGCTCAATGCCCACGATGAGCCAGTCAGAATCGGTCTGGGACAGATCGCGAGTCAGGTGCCAGATCTCGTTAAACTCGGTCGTCTCTGAACCCGCGCCTTCTCGCATCCAGCCGTTAAAATGGATGCTAAGCTGCGCCTCACCCTGCTGCTCAGCAAAGCCGACCAACTCAGGAATTACCGACACCAAATCATTATCCAGCACAGCAGCCCCCAAGCGAGACCGCTCCTGCTCTAATGATGCAAACAACTCTGCCGAACAGTAACTACGAATCTCTTCCAGATCATTTTGATTCCACGCCAGTTGAAGCTGACCAAAATGCCCGCGAGCACCTTCCAGAAACGCTTTTTTATCGAACCAGGCAGGCAGATCCAGTTCAGGACTAGTCGACCCTCCCCCCCACGAACCCGACGAGCGCGGCTCAAACGATGCGGGGTGCTCTGAAGCATCCGGCGCCGGATGGCCGGCATACTGCTGCGGAACGGGTTTACTGCGCGCAAACAGCTTAAAGGCAAAAAAGGCTACGGCTGCCAGGATCAGGATATCCATCATCTGGATCCCTTCAAACGCGCCGCCCATAAACATAGCACCCAGCAAGCCACCCGCCAGCAGGCCTCCCATTAAGCCACCCATACCCGACCGTGGTTTAGCCGCAGTGGTCGAGCTTTTTGCAGTGTTGGCCTTAGGAGCAGGCGCAACCTTCTTCGGCGAGGAGAACATTTTGCCAAAGCTCGATCCGCCGCCAAAGCGCTTAGCCTCAGCAAAGTCCGGTGTCACAACCCATCCAATCATCACCACACAGCATAACGTTAATAACGTTCGCATCATCGTTTCATCACTCTAATTATTAATGGATAGCACAATCAAAAAAGCCATCGCGAAACCTCTCGCAATGGCTTAGATAGTTAAAGCTTAACAGTTCTCGCAACACTATAGGGTGAGATTCCTGTTGCTGGCGGCGATAAACTCTTTCTTCAAATCTTCAAAGGTGTGCACCGCCGGAAACTGAGGAAACTCGGCGATCACGTTATCAGGCGCATGGAACAGAATCCCAGCATCGGCCTCAGCCAACATAGTGGTGTCATTGTACGAATCACCGGCTGCGATCACGCGGTAATACAATGTCTGAAACGCCAGCACCGATTGACGTTTAGGGTTAGCCTGACGCAACTTATAATCGACAATTCGACCCGATTCATCGGCGATCAGACGATGACAGAACAAAGTCGGAAAACCGAGTTGGCGCATCAACGGCTGGGAAAACTCGTAGAACGTATCAGACAGGATGATCACCTGAAAACGCTCGCGCAGCCAATCGACAAACTCGATCGCCCCGTCCAGCGGCTTCAGCGTGGCGATGGTTTCTTGAATCTGCGGCAAGGTCAAACCATGCTCATCAAGAATCCGCAAACGCTGCTTCATCAGCACATCGTAATCGGGAATATCGCGGGTGGTCGCCTTAAGCTCCTCAATGCCCGTTGCTTCGGCAAACTCAATCCAAATTTCGGGGACCAATACCCCTTCAAGGTCTAAACATGCGATTTCCACAAGCATCTCCTGCGTCTGCGCCAACAACGTTTAATATCAACAAAAACCGGCGCAGACTCTACCCTGCTTTACCAGAGCACGCAACGATCACAAGGTTTACGGGTATAGCGATTACAGATCGGGAAGATCAATAGTATCGAACAGCTTATCGCGCTCGGCACGATTGGCGCAGCTGGTTGCGGCATCAATCAACTCACGGGTTAGATGGGGGGCAAAACCCTGGATGAAGTCATACATATAGCCGCGCAAAAAGGTGCCCCGCCGAAAGCCAATCTTAGTCGAACTGGATTCAAACAGGTGACTGGCATCCAACGCCACCAAGTCGGAATCGATCTCGGGCTCGTAAGCCATGGAGGCGATGATCCCGACCCCTAGTTTTAAGCGGACATAGGTCTTTATCACATCCGAATCCACCGCCGTGAATACCACTTTGGGTTCGAGCCCCAGACGGTTAAAGGCATCATCGAGCTTGGAGCGGCCGGTGAAACCAAACACGTACGTGACGATCGGATACTTCGCCACCTCTTCTAGAGTTAACTTCGATACCTGCGCCAGCGGGTGATCTTTGGGCACGACAACCGATCGATTCCAGCGAAAGCACGGCATCATCACCAGGTTGCTAAAATGCGACATCGCCTCAGTTGCAATCGCAAAATCGACCGTGCCATCAGCGGCCATCTCGGCGATCTGCATCGGCGTACCTTGATGCATATGCAGTGAGACATCGGGGTATTTCTCGATGAAGCCACTGATAACGCTCGGCAGTGCATAACGCGCCTGGGTATGCGTGGTCGCTACCGCCAGACTACCTTTGCGCTCATCGCTGAACTCTTGCGCGATCTGCTTGATGGTATCGGCTTTGCGCAGGATCTCGCTAGCGATCTCCAAGATCGACTGGCCTGCCTGAGTAACGCGGGTCAGATGCTTACCGCTGCGCGCAAAAACTTCGACCCCCAGCTCATCTTCAAGCAAGCGGATCTGTTTGCTAATACCAGGCTGAGAGGTGTACAAACTCTGCGCGGTGGCCGACACGTTCAGATCATGCTTGGCGACTTCACAGATATAACGCAACTGCTGTAATTTCATAGGCTAACACCAACACCCCAAACAGACCTGTTAGACACAGATGGAATTAAAAGATTCGTATTAAGAATAATCTATCCGCTACGACAGGCAACAAAGAAATTCAGTAGAGGTTATTTAGCCTCGTAAACGCACTATCGCTTTTTTCAGTTCGGGGTCGATCGGCGCCTTGATAATCAGCCGCTCGCTAATACCGGGAAGCCGTAGCCGCAACTCTGCTGCGTGCAAAAACAGCCGCTTAACCCCCTGCCCCTTCATCTGCTTATTGAGATACTCATCGCCATACTTGGGATCACCGATGATTGGATGCCCGGCATGGAGGGTGTGCACTCTAATCTGATGGGTACGCCCCGTAACCGGCTTAGCCTCGATCAGCGAACAGCCCTCAAATGATTCGAGCAGGCGAAACTCGGTGATCGACGCCTTGCCATCCGCATCAACCCTCACTACCCGTTCGCCTGATTTCAGCTCGTTCTTTTTTAAGGGCGCATCGACCTTGGTTAGCCGTTTTGACCAACGACCCAGCACCAACGCATGGTAAATCTTACTGATACGGCCTTGGCGAAGATCTTCGTGCAAAGCTTTTAACGTGCTGCGTTTTTTGGCCACCATCACCGCGCCCGAGGTATCCCGATCGAGACGATGCACCAACTCCAAGAACTTACTATCGGGGCGCATCTGCCGTAACGCTTCGATCATTCCCAGACTGATACCACTGCCGCCATGAACCGCTAACCCCGAAGGCTTATTGATCACCAACAGCTGATCGTTCTCAAACATAATCGCCTGTTCCAACGTTTTGGTCAGCCCGGCACCAATCGTCGACTGCACCTTTTCTTCGGGTAACCGTAACGGCGGGACTCGGACGATATCTCCAACCACCAAACGATACGGCGCCTTGATCCGTCCTTTGTTGACCCGCACCTCACCTTTACGCAAGATCCGATAGATCAGCGCCTTAGGCACCCCCTTGAGCCGCGTCAGCAGAAAATTATCGATTCTTTGGCCTTCATTTTCTTCTGTGATTTCAACCAACTGCACGCCACTAGTAGGCGCTTTCGTCTCTGTCGTCATAATGCTAAGAGATACCGGTCATGATTGCTGGGGGGAGGAATAACTGCTATATTGTCGCGTCGCTTGGCAGATGCACTATATCGCTGGGCGATTGCGGACTGCATTGTAACTGATTCCTGCCCCACTGGTAGATGATTATCCAGGCGGTCCGCGTTGAGATCTGGCGAAATGCCGATCACCCTTAACAGATTACAGGGGTACCAGCTTTGACGCTGGTACCGAAATCAAGTCGCGCGCCCTAACGAGCCTTTCGCGATTTGAATTGATTTATGCCTTGTGTTGAGGTGAAGACGTCAGTAACCCATGGATTATGCGCCATCCTCTTTATGATCTGCGCATAGTAAAAATTGGTCGGCCGCGATACAACATACGCGAGCTTAGAACCTATCCGAGATGGTTACTGTTCCCTTCACCGAGAGGTTAACTACAGACAGAAATAGGCGACATAACGCCTCAGAACGCTAACAGAGCCAAATTTTGGTAGAGCGAGTATCTGGAAAAAACTGACTGCACGCATAAACATATCGATTCGAATTAGATAAATACCCCTCGTTATTGCAGGGCGGTGCGATTATTCACATTAGAGTTGAATAACCACCCATGAAAAGAATGCTAATCAATGCAACTCAACCGGAAGAGTTGCGCGTCGCACTGGTCGATGGCCAGCGCATGTTCGATCTCGATATCGAGTCCGGTGCCCGCGAGCAGAAAAAAGCCAACATCTATGTCGGCCGCATCACTCGCGTAGAACCCAGCCTAGAAGCAGCCTTTGTCGAATTCGGTGCAGACCGTCACGGCTTCCTGCCGCTGAAAGAGATCTCTCGCCAGTACTTCAAAGACTCCAACACCAAAGGCCGCGTCAGCATCAAAGACGTGATCAGTGAAGGTCTGGAAGTGATCGTTCAGGTCGACAAAGAGGAGCGTGGCAACAAGGGCGCAGCCCTGACCACCTTTATCTCTCTGGCTGGCCGTTACCTGGTCTTGATGCCCAACAACCCGCGTGCCGGTGGCATCTCTCGCCGCATCGAAGGCGAAGAGCGCAACCAGCTACGCGAAGCGCTGAATCAGGTCAACATCCCTAATTCAATGGGCGTCATCGTTCGTACGGCCGGCATCGGTCGCACACCTGAAGAGCTGCAGTGGGATCTGGATTACCTGAGCCAGCTATGGGGCTCGATCACCGAGGCTTCTACTCAGAAGAAAGCCCCCTTCCTGATCTACCAGGAAAGCAACGTGATCATCCGGGCGATCCGCGATTATCTACGCCAAGACATCGGCGAAGTATTGATCGACAACCCCGAAGTGCACCAAGAAGCGCTCGATTTCATCAAGCATGTAATGCCTAGCTACGAGAGCAAAATCAAGCTCTATAGCGAAGAAACACCGATGTTCAATCGCTACCAGATCGAATCTCAGATTGAGAGCGCCTTCCAACGCGAAGTGCGCCTACCTTCCGGTGGCTCCGTTGTCATCGATCCAACCGAAGCTCTGGTCTCGATCGATATCAACTCGGCACGCGCCACCAAGGGTAGCGATATCGAAGAAACCGCGCTGCAGACCAACCTGGAAGCAGCCGACGAGATCGCCCGCCAACTACGACTGCGCGATATCGGCGGTTTGATCGTCATCGACTTCATCGATATGACACCGGCACGCAACCAGCGTGAAGTCGAAACCCGGATGAAGGACGCCCTCAAGATCGACCGTGCCCGGGTTCAGATCGGCCGCATCTCGCGTTTCGGCCTACTGGAGATGAGCCGCCAGCGACTACGCCCATCACTGGGCGAAACCAGTGGCATCGTCTGCCCACGCTGTAACGGCCAAGGCACCATCCGCGACATCGGCTCACTGGCGCTATCGATCATGCGCCTGCTCGAAGAGGAAGCCTCCAAAGACCGCACCGCGCAGATCCGCGCCAACGTGCCGGTCAATGTTGCGACCTACCTGCTCAACGAAAAGCGTCCCAACCTGACCGCGATCGAAAAGCGTCATGCGGTCGATATCTTTATCGTTCCCAACCCCAGCATGGATACGCCGCAATACGAGGTGACCCGCGTTCGTGATGACAACACCACGGCCGATGTCAGCTACGAGATGATGGCAGAAGAAGAGCTACAAGAGGAGATCACCACCACCGTCCCTCTCGCTCCTCGCCCAGAAGCCGCAGTAAAGGGCATCTCCCCCGCTACTTCTGCTCCTGCTCCTGCTCCTGCTGCGGCACAACCTACAGCAGCCCAAGCGTCTTCATCTGAAGGCCTGAGCAAGCGGTTATTTTCTGCCATTTCGGCCTTGTTTGGCGCATCTGGCCAGGAGCCACAGCAAGAAGAACCGGCAAAAACTGCTACCCCGAGCAAGCCCGCTCGCAGCAACCAAAACAACCGCAGTCGCAACCGTAAAAACGAAAACCGCCGCAGTCGTGGTGGCCGCAAGGATAGTCGTAGCGACAACCAAAGCAAGCCATCCGAACCAAGCAAGCCGTCCGAAACGACCAGCGACAGCAAGCCGCCAGCTCGTGACACCCAAGCAACAACGACCGAAGAAGCCGAGAAGCCTTCTCGCCGTCGTCGTAGCCGTAATCGCTCCAGCGAAAGCAACAGCGGCAACGAGCAACGTCGCAATCGCAGTAGCAACGAGGAAACCAGCAAACAAGATAGTGACAAGCCGGTAGCGACCGATCGCCCCGATACTAGCAAAAATGAAACAGCATCGAGCGAAGAGCCATCACGCCGCCGCAGCCGTAGTAGCAAGCGCCGCAGCGAACGTGCAGGTCACCGTAGCGGTGAGCCCGGCAAGCGCGAAGAGTTGTTGGCAAAAATGGAAGCCGAGCAGAACGCCGCTAAAGCTACCACCGAAGTTACCGTAGAGCCTGTAGCCGACAAACCGGAAATAGCACAGCCTATCACCGAGATAGCAGCAGAAGCCGCACCACAAGCCGTAGCGCCCGTGAACACTGAGGCCAAGACCGAAGCTGCGGTCGAAACCGTAGTTGAAGCAGAAGCCAAGAGCGTAGTAGTTGAAACCGAGGTCGCGGCTGAACCCGCTACCGAAGTCGCCACTGAGAACGCTGCCGATACCGAGGCACAGCAAGAAGCCGAAGCAACCGCGATCGTCGAGGCCAGCACAGAAAAGCCCGAGCCGACCCCTGAAGTCGAAGCAGAAGTCGAAGCAGAAGTCGAAACCGAGCAAGCGGCAGTCGCACCGGCCATACAAGAAGCACCTCGAAAACGCCGACGCGCTGCTAACGACCCCCGTGAAAAGCGTCGTCAACAGAAGGCTGCGCAGCAAGCTGCATCGGCCAAGCCCGA
>JBALWS010000099.1:0-16248 GCA_036960405.1 Halopseudomonas sp.
CTACGTCCAAAAAAGCCGGTCCCGATCACCGGACTCGCTTCTAGGCCGTTGATCATACCGCTGGAACCGAGTACCGCAGAAGAGTTGACCCCGATCCGACAGACCGGCAGTGCGGCGCCGAAACGAACGATCACACCGGGTTCGTTGGCGTGAATCACCGCCGAGTGCCCCGCCCCCATCATCTCCAGCATCGCCAGCGTGGTCGCCCGGGCCTGCTCTTCTTCTGCGACACGGATATAGCCCAATACCGGGAACATCTTCTCCTTGCTGTGCGGCTCCTCGAGACCGACCCGGTTTATCTCGATCACGATCACCTTGGCTTCAGCATCAATCGAAACCCCCGCCTGATCGGCGATCCACTGTGCGCTCTTACCGATCACGGCAGGGTTAAGGCGACCTTCGGGGAATAACAGTTTTCGCAGACGGCGCTCCTGTTCCACATCGGTGATCAGGGCAGCACCGCTTTGCCCCAATGCCTGCCACAAGCGAGCGGCAATGGTGGCATCGGCCAATACTACCGACTCGCAGGTGCAGGGTACCGAGTTGTCGAAACTCTTGCTGGTGACTATCTGCGCGGCCGCGATTTCGAGCTGGGCACTCTGGTGAACATAACAGGCGACATTGCCGGGTCCCACGCCGATAGCGGGATTGCTGGCACTGTATGCGGCGCGGACCATCGCCGGGCCACCAGTGGCCAGGGTCAGGTTGTTGCGATCCGACTTCATCAACGCATCCACCAATGGGATGCTGGGCTCACTGAGGACCTGGATCACACCCTGGGGGCTCCAGCCGCTTCGGCCACCTCGGCCAAATACTCGGCGGCATCGACACAGCAGGCCTTGGCACCAGGGTGCGGGCAGAGGATCACCGCGTTGAGGGTCATCAGGCTTATGATCGCCTTGTAGAAGATAGTGGCCACCGGAACGGGCATATATAGCTTCTGTAGAACCTTAAAGGAAACGTCTCTCGTGTGGACGAACGTATGGATGAAGCCGTAAATGTCCGCTGCACATGAAAGCGCGCTACAAAGCAAGGCTCTCCATTTTGTCAGGGGTATGCGTGCAGCGCCTGAAATAGAACCATAGACTCAGTCGACTGCGGAAAGGAGCGTGACCCACACAGAGACGAACCAAGAATCACTATGTTTAGCATAGGAGCTTGACTGTGAGGCCCGATTAAAGGAGCGGTTATGTCACTGATGAGTTTCTGGTCTCTCGGGACGGCAGCAACAGACACAAAACGGCCACTCAGAATGAGAGATCTTGCCAGGAAGAAAGCAAGATTTTTCCCTGTCGACTCGCTACGCGGCAAACCAGTTTTGACTGCCAACAACTGCGCGCCTAGCTTTCATTTAGCTTCCATAAAGAAAAAACCATAGGGGTACTGGTGCGATGGCGATGGCCAGAAGAGCAATAAAGAAGTGGAATGGGACAATTTTGCTCAAGCCTACAACAAGACCAATTCCACCACCGCCACCAATAAGTGCATTTCCGGGTAGGTTTAGCACTGCCGCAATAGTCAGATACCTGTGATTTAAAAGAAAGGAAGCAACTCTAGAGGGCATTCTATCGTTGAGGAGATTAAGCCGCTCCTGCTGATTCAAGTGTTCAAGCTGGCATACCAGGGTGCCAGCCTTATGTAGGTGGAACCAGTTTAGAAACCGGTATACTGCTCGGGGAGGCATTGTTCTTCCAACAGTAAAGCTTATCGATAGCGCGACCAGAGTGCACAAGTAAACCAATAAAGCCCCTTTGCTTCCAAGCAGCAGCATTAGAGCTATTCCGATCTCGATTCCCGGCATGAACGGAATAGCCATCAATAAAACGTAAAGGATGGCGGTCCCCAGAACCATGGCGCTAAGAACCGAATCATGCCTGGGAAACAACTGGAAACTCATTTGTTGTGCCAACCAACTACCACCAACATTCAGTGCCGCAATGATGGCAATAATCGACAGTATTTTAAGATAGCGAGCTATCCTAGTTGGTTCTGCTCTATCGTTACTCGAATCGGCCAATATGCTGCCCCAGCAAAGGATAAGATGTATTCGCGCGTTCGAAAAAAATCTGTCACTTCTTCAGAATTCCCCTAAACCAATATTCTTTACGTGTATCCCAATACCAGCGCTCTTTTATCCAAACAAAGGTAACTTCGGCCGTATCGCCAACCACATCCCCTTGCCAAGCTATCTTGCCATGGGTAGGGCTCTCCGTTACCGCTTCGAAACGAATGGAATTTCCGACAACTGTCGTCGAATACTCGCTACTACCAAAATTATAGGGATCGCACGAGACAGATCTAAACAACCCATTCTGAAAAATAATTTCTTCGTCCTCGTCAGGGTCTAGTTCTCGACCTTTTTCCCCGTTTTTGCCGACGAAACTCATTCCATCCAAGCGGCCGGAGTACTCTTCCGCAAATGTGGGGCCAGTCGAGAAAACACTCAATAGGGTGATGAGTATGAAATATTGCTGCAGTCTGCTGGCCATAAAGACCTCCTGCTTTATATGTCTGCCCCACCAATGCTGACGTTGGGCGGTCAGGCTGACGAAGGAGTCAGGCTTTTACTACTTATCAATGGTCTGGATCGAAATCTCTTTGAAATAAACTGTTTTGCCATGAGGATGATTCTGGACGCCGATGTAACCACTGCTTGGTCGCGGACCACGATTCGGGTCCCAGTCATGCTTCTTCGGCGGAACCGGATCACCCTCTGTGTATTCGGTTACAAAAACTCCATTAATGTGCACTTTTGTACGCGGCCCCTCCAGCGTTATCTCCATCGTATTCCACTCTCCCACTCTGCTAGGTTGTGACCGGACTTTGGAAAAAGTGTAAATCGAACCAGTACTGTAATAGTCAGACTCCCCCGCATCATTGATCTGAACCTCTAAACCGCTGTTGACAGGCTTCCAGGGGCCTTCCGGTGGATCTGGGATTCGAATAAACACGCCACTATTATCCTGATGCGATTTCACCTTGTAGACGACGCGAACAACCGCATCACCGATCTTTCCTCCGTCGAACCACAGAAGCCCCACACCTCCTTCGGCGCGTAGAAGGCCATTCTCGACTATGAAACGGCCGGAACCGACGTGCTTCCATCCGGTTAGATCGGTACCGTTAAAAAGCTGCTGGGTGTCTGCGCTTGTCAACGCGGGGAAAGCCAGCATCGCTGCCATCAATAGCGTGTACCTAATTATGCTCATTCGCTGCCCATCAACCTTTATAGGTTCACCTGGCCACCGACGGAGTAACCGACAACTACTATCAAGTATAGTTGGCGCACCTTCTTCATCACGCTAGCATTCAAAGAAAATAATGCCATGAACCAGAAGCGGTTAAGGGGAGGTAAGTGTTTTTTGCATTCATCTAACAGGCTGTTTCTAGCCCACAAGAGGTCCACTCTGAAGCTCAAGACGAAGTCCGTTATGGAGGAATTAGTTGGATGCGGGGCTAGCTGGGCTGTAGCTGTCTAGATGTCTCCTTATGGTCGTGAAGAGCCCGTGGCAGTCACTTCAACATCAGGGTTGTGTGTGATCGCAAAGTCACAGTTTCAGGCGTTGAAGGAAATTCTTTCTTTGGCAGCTAAGCCCTTTGCAGACATCTCCGCAACAGCTAACTCAGACATGGTCTAATAAAAGGCCTGTTCTCAATAATTTTCTTCATATCATCATGCTTTAGTCGCAAAGCCCTACCAAAGTTGAGGTCTGAGTCATCGACATTAAACAGGGGAACACATAGATTGCCATGGCGCGGTGACAAGCAGTCAAAAAGCTGTTTCCGGCAGATTCAGGATGTACGCTCAAATAAAAATAATGGCGGCGGATAGAAGCACAACCCCCTAACTATTATTTTAAGGAATTAGTATGGCCCTTGCTGAGCGTAAACATGGAGAGGTGCATCCCTATTGGGCTGCAGGCCCCTTCAAAGTCAGACTCCCCTTCATACACTACCGCTGGGAAATGGCGGAAACCATCCAAGCACTGATCATGTTCGTGGTCGCCATGGCGATGATCCCATTGCTGGAGAAGTATCTAGGCCTGCCCTACGATGTCGCATTAGCCTTCGTCGTGGTCTGCGGCATCGGTTTTATGCTGCCGAACCTACTAGGAAGCCCATTCGTCCCTGGATGGATTACCCCAGCTATCCCGGTAGTGTTGCTATTCATCGGCCAGTTCGAACCTGGCCCGGAAGCGATTAAAGCACTGGTGGGGCTGCAATTAGTCGTCACCTTTATCTTCTTTTTTCTCGGCATCACACGCCTAGGTACCAAGCTGGTTAACTTCTTCCCCAGCTCCATGAAAGCGGGCATCCTGTTGGGTGCGGGTATCGCGGCCATTACCGGAGAGATCACCGAAGGCGGTCGACTGGCCAATACTCCGGTTTCTCTGATGCTGGGTTTTGCGGTCACCGGCTACGTTCTGTTTTCACTCTCCTTCAGAGATCTGATCGAAAAGCACCGTTGGGCTAAAATCATCTCCAGTTACGGCATGGTTCCAGGCACCCTAGTTGCTATGGGTATCGGCTGGATCGTTGGTGAATACCCGATGCCGGACATTCAATTCGGACTGTCCACCCCTGCCTTCGGTGAAATGTGGAATTATCTGCCATTTAGCATCGGATTCCCGGGTTTAGACATTCTATGGATGGCCATCCCCACCGCCATCATCGCCTACATCATCGCCTTTGGTGACATCATCGTTGGTCAGAGCCTTCTCGACCGCGTGGATCACTTGCGTCCCGATGAGAAGATTGAAGTCGATGTCGACCAAGTCCATATCATCACCGGTATTCGCAACCTGATGCACAGTCTGTTCGCACCTTATCCTGGTCTTGCGGGTCCTCTGTTCACCGGAGCAATGGCTACCATAGCTGAACGCTACCGCTACGGACGCTCCGCGATGGATACTATCTACAGTGGTGCGGGTATCTTCTGGATTGTCGCCTTTATCGCACTGTTCATGCTGCCACTGGTGACGTTATTTAAACCGGTACTGCCGATTGCGCTCTCTATCACCTTGCTGATCACGGGCTACCTGTGCGTCAGCGTCGCGGTTGAACAAGTCGACAACGCCACTTCGATGGGTGTGGCGGGAACCATGGGAGTTGCTCTGGCTGTTTACGGTGCGGCCTGGGGCTTGGGTGTCGGTATCGTACTTTACCTTCTGATCGAAAAACGGACCAAGAAGGCTCTTAGAGAGCACAGTGGTGAAGAACACGAAGAACCCATTCACATTGAAGAGAAGGCTGCCGACTTCGGTAATGCCTGACCCTTTAAGATAAGCAACAAAGAAAAGGGGCGCGATCAAAGCGGCCCTTTTTTGTTTTAACGCTTGGGTGACAACCTCATCCACTTAGCAAATCATTAACGATGAATAAAATGACATGCTCCGTTTTCATGATCAGATTCTTCATCATGGTAGAAGACATAGGGACTCACTGTTTAAGTATCTTCTGTCGCAGTAAGCGACCACAGGTTCAAGGCCATACTTTGGTTCCATCCACTGACGGAGGAACCGAGCCATGTATGCTACAAATCATTATAGCCAGCACACAGAGCCTTGGAACAAGGGCAAGCTGGTTGGTCAAAAACGATCTCTAAAGCTTCAAGAAATCTGGGCAATCAGAATTCGGTTTCAGATTGCGAAGAACCTCAGAGAACAGCCCTCTTCAATCTTGCCATCGATAGCAAGCTATGAGGGTGTGACCTAGTGAACTTCGGGTTCGAGATATTGCGACTGGAAGCGAGGTCGCATCCAGGGCGAGCACTTTTCAAAGTAAAACAGGCCGCCCCGTTCAATTCGAAATTACGGAGCAAACTCGGGACGCGATCAAAGACTGGATCGCTAGTCGCCAGCTTGGTCTAGGAAACTATGTTTTTCCAAGTGCAAGATTGATGGTTCACACTTATCCACCAGGCAGTATGCGCGGATAGTTAACTCATGGGTGACGAGCATTGATCTCGACACGGGCATGTATGGCACGCACTCCATGAGACGAACCAAAGTAGCCCTTATCTATAAGCGAACCAAGAACCTCAGGGCTGTTCAGTTGCTGCTGGGGCACACCAACCTTGAGAGCACGGTTCGATATCTTGGCATCGAGGTTGATGACGCTTTGGAAATGGCGGAGAAGACGGATGTTTAGCCGTATAGGGCACGCTCTATGCGGGCGCTTTCATCTACAAGCGACCATGGCGGGAAGTCGATTGAAGCAGTTAATATTGGATGGATTAAGCTTCACTATGCTGAATGAAACGCCATGTGCGGATCCGCATCCAGGCTGTTGTGGGGGCTGGGGGTTAGAGACCCCGGCTACCCGTTTATGTGGTATCGGCTCGTATGTCGATACCGTTGGTTTGTACCCATAACGCACTTTCAGTTAGAGAAAGGGCTTGGTTTACAGCACCAGTAATGCAGTACCTGTTATGACAAATACAGCTCCGGCTACGCGACTAAACCACACCCCACTAGAGGACAATTTTTCTATAAGAACGAATATGGCAAGCCCCACAATCCAGTAAAGGTTCATCACGCCACCTGCGAATAGAAGTGCCATCAAAAACCAGCAACAGCCGAGGCAATATGTTCCATGATGGAGTCCCATCACTAAAGCACCTTGATTCCCTGGACGTCGATGGCGGGTTATAAACTCCACAGGCGACCGACAGTGTTGAAGACAGATCTGTTTGATTGGGGAGAATTGCCAAGCACCTGCCGCTAATAATAGTCCTGCTGCCAGGTAGGTGCTCTGAATGTGCATCATGGTTGATAACAACCCGCTACGCTCTAGCACCAACTGAGCGAGTACTGCCACCAGGCTAAAAATAAACCAGGCGAGCAAATATCCGGCAGTGAAGAATGTCGCAGTCCCATACGGGGGGCGATCCGATGTTGAGCGTCGGTTAAGTGCGGCAGCAAGCAATATTGTGGGGGCTGCACTCGGCAGCATCATCGCTACCATCATCACCCACCACATCGCGAGCAAGACGAAAATATAGCTTATACCCGACCTGGGCATATTGTGCCCGCTCGCACCTATCCATGGCATACGCGTCATCTCAAACGCATTCATGCCCATTCCTACCCCGGAAATGGTAAATATCCAGGCAAAAGCGACGACTGACACCAGTGCGATCACCACAATTTGGCGTTCGCGCCGAAGCAGTCGCTCCAAAGAACTCAACTCGGCTGTCATCAGATTAAACTATGCGCGTACGACGCCTGAGCCGGAGTGCTTGAGCACGTTCCACTGACCGTAACTGTCTGTCAGATTCAGCTTCACCGCACATTCGCTACCCGTTGTTGTGCTGGCACTACCCATCTCGGCTACTTCAAATTCGATCCCACCCGGAATTACGATTTGTACCCGATGTAGGCTATCTTCCGTGTGATCTGGACGAATTGGACCGCCTTTAGATTCGACCACTCCGGGAATGAACGCCCGTGCAGTAACGTCTTCCATATCAACTTCAAATTCTATTGGTTTGTATAAGGTTGGGTGGATGGTGTCTGACATAGCGTGGAAAACCCACCAGTGGGTCGCTGCTTCTTCGGTCTCCTTGCCATGGAGGACTGTCTCTAGTGCTAAACGCTGCTCCTCGTTCGCATTCTCGTCGATTACAGCCTGCAATTCTCCCTTGCCTTCCGAGATTAAACCGGGCCAAGCATAGAACATGGCTATTTTTAGACCGCTTAACTCGACGTCTTCGAAGTGCCCCTTGTCAATACGTAAAACTTCGAAACCGCGGCAATTACCATCTGTCGGGTCTGCTTCAAACTGACAGGGGCAACCGTAGGCACAGTTACAATTTCCGTATACTTCTCCTTCTATATACCAATCTTTCACGACTTTTTCTCCTTAGTTTGGGTGGACTAAAAAGTAAATTTCGAGATTTAAAATGCGGGTAAGCTTCAAGTTACCCGTATGTTCATTTTTTAGTCTAGCAATTGTCTTTGCGCCTACAAGATGATTTACGAAGAATTTGGGGTAAAAGGAAAAGGTAATCCCCCCGAAAATTAGCGGTGATGGATTCAACCGGTAGGCGCAACACGTAAAGTTGACCTCTCTAGTGAAGGGGATTACCCCCCTATCCGCATCCCCACAATGCTGCGTCTTGATGCCGTGGACTGGTCGATCCGTGAGTTGATTGCTGAATGCCGTGATATCGTGGTGTCACCCTACCTGATCCACCACCGTAAACATTCAGGCAGAGCCAAACCCGGCCACAAGATTAGAGAACGCACGCTGACCAGTAGATTCAAAGATGCGGTGGACGCTGTTACCGAACTACAGAGCATTGACTGGGGTGACAACACCCCACCCAGCCTGCATGAGATACGATCACTGTCAGAACGGCTATATGAAAAACAGGGCATCAATACACAAGCGCTGCTAGGCCACAAACACCAAAAAACCACAGATACTTACCATGATGCCCGTGGTTTTGATTGGATCACCGTACAGCTATAACAGCCGATTAATCATCAAACCAACCGCCATTTAGGCGGTATTTTTTGGCTTTGAAATCAGAGGGGTTTTGGCACAGTTTTGGTAAAGTTTTGGCACAAAACTCAAGCCACTGGTTTTAAAGGAATTTCAACTAATGAACCGTGCAGACCATGCAAGGATCAAACGAGCGCACTACGTGCTGGACGCTAACCGGATCGGTCTCACCTGTAACGACAGGAGTGCCTTGCAGGGCTTGCTCCAGCGGGCCGGGTTGTTGTTGCTGATCGCGCGGAGAAAAGTTCCAGGTGGTCGGGGCGATGATCTGGTAATTATGAATCCGGCCATCTTTGACCTGTAGCCAGTGCCCCAGACTGCCTCGGGCGGCTTCGATCATGCCGACGCCAATACCATGATCGGGTATCTCAACCGGTTGGTAGAACGGTTCGCCCGGTTGCAGCTGGCGCGCCCAGGATTCCATCGCCAGTAGCGTCCGGGCCGCTTCCAGTAGCCGCATCACTTCTCGGCTATAGACGTTAGCTCCAGCTTCGGCAACCAGTGATTGTGCCAGCGGCTGGCGGTCGATCAGTTGTCGCGCCAGCGCGCCGACTTCAACAGTGTGGCCGTTTAGTCTTGGCGCTTTACACCAGCTATAGCCATCGGGATTGGACAGATCAGGCAGTGTCTCACCATCTAACGGCGCTAAAGGTTGAGGTGATGGGGCCATCCAGCTGTGGCTAACATCTTCCAAAATCTGCTGATTATCCAAAGCCATTATCTGGCCGGCGTGCCACACCCCGGAGCGATAGAGTGGCGCACCGTCGAGCGGGTAATTACCGTAACTCATAAACCGGTCACCGCCCTGCCCCAATTGATCTAACCGCAAGCGGTCACCCAGCATTAAAAAGCGGCCAAAATCACTGTCGCGATGATCCTGTGCCCAACGCATCAAGGCATCGGCGCTATCAAGTTCACTGACAGACTCGAGCCGATCGCCAAAGGCAACTTGCTCCAGAAACCGTCGCAGCCCTTGAATCATCGAGATCAACTGCAGTCGCTCTTGTGATTGTACCGGCTTGCTGACGCCGCCAGGTTGAATCGCCAACGAGTGGGGCCACTTGCCAGCTAAGATCCCCATCATGTGCAAAAATGCCGCACGAGCCGGAAGAAAGTCACGCGAACCGGTTCCCTTAACCGCTTTAAAGCGTGACTCAACATCTCCAAACCAAGCATTATCAGCGTAGCTCTGGCGGGCGAAGTCGGGCATAAAAAACAGATAAAAATGGGTCAGATGATCGGTGATATTTTCACAGCCCAAGATCAGGTTGGTGGCTAACTGACCGTTTCTCGGGGCACTGGCCCCCGCCAGTTCCGCCAGCGCCTTAGCACTGGCAACCGATTGCGATACCGAACAGATGCCACAGATGCGCGGAACATAGATCAACGCGTCTTCGGGGCGTTTGCCGCGCAGCATCTGCTCAAAGCCACGGTAGAGGGTGCAGTTAACCCAAGCCTGTTCAACCTGGCCGCCAGCGATATCCAATTTTACTTCTAAGTCGCCTTCAACCCGGTTGAAGGGACCAACAATCAGTTTACTCACGCAGGTTTACCCACCTTAAATCGAGCCGTTTCAAATCAACGTTTTTTATTCACCGGATGGATCGTCGGGGCGATCTTGATATGGTCGCTGACCGCATTTTGCTTCAACCGCACCGGGGTTGCCGCCTTGGACAAGGATGACAACGCCACAAACCAAGCCTTGGGCATGTCGGTCGGTAAGCCGATCGGAATACCCGCCAGCTTGGGGGTACGGGCAAAAGCATGACCGGGCTCTTCAAATTCGGGTGCGGTACAATTGATACAGGCGAAGCCGCCACGAGTGCAGGAACCTTGACCGTTCCATAAACGAGTATTGCAATCGCCATGGGCTTGGGTGCCGATGCAGCCCATATGCTCCATCAGACAGCCGCCATCGGTCGGTTGCAGAGCACTGGCCTTGTATTCGTAGAACTCGTTGCGGGCGCAACCGTGGTGAACCAGATGGTCCGCGTACATCTTGGGCCGCCCGAGAGGGTCAAGCTGGGCATCATCGAGCTCATCCATCGCGAGCGCCATCAGCGTTTCACCGATCCAACCAGGGTGAGGCGGACAGCCCGAGACATTGACCACGCGGTGCCGCTGCTGCACCACCATGCCATCGCCCAGCAGACCGCCTGACTGATCGCCGTCGTACTGCAACCCTCGAACCTCGACCGGATTCGCTCCAGCCGACGACACACCGCCGTAGGCGGCGCAGCTTCCGACTGCCACCACCCGGCTAGCCTGGGCTGCCAACTGCTCGATCCACTGTTTCATCGGCCGCCCAGTACCCGAGAGCAGGTGAAATTGACCGCTGTTATTCGGTCCACAAACCACGCCGCCCTCGATGCAAAGGATGTCCAACGGCTGTTCGCCGGCCTCGATTCGCTGCAGTAGCTGACGAACTTGGTAACCACTTTGCTCGCTTAACGATGGATGCCACAGCAGCTCGATATCGACCGACTCCAGCAAGGCGATCAAGTCGGGTTGCTCGCTGTTGAGTAGCGACATGCTGCAGCCGCCGCAGCCGCTTGCTTGGAGCCATAACAGCGTCTTCATAGCTGACCACCGCTATTAACCGGAGACGTTATTGGCGCTGCATCAGAGCGCTGATCCTCTACAGCGAAAAGCGGCAGCTCAACCCGGAACATCGCCCCGCCATCGACGTGGTTAGACGCCTGCAGCCGACCGCCGTGCTCGCCCACCAGACCGTAACTCAGCGACAACCCCAAGCCGGTTCCCTGACCAACCGGCTTGGTGGTAAAGAACGGTTCAAACAGCTGGGTCAGATGCTGCTCGGCGATCCCGGGGCCATTATCTCGAATGGTAAAGACCACCCGATTGGCTTCGGTTTTAAGGCGAAGATTCAACCTTGGCTTTTCGACCTCGGCCATCGCGTCGATCGCGTTTTGTACCATATTGATCAGTACCTGCTGTATCTGCCCCGGATGGCCTTGGATCAGTAGCTGCTTAGGCAGGTCATAGCCGATCCGCAACTTAATCGCGGCATCACGGGTGACCCAGTGCACTGCAGTTTGAATGGTATGCACCAGGTCAAATTCGGTGTTGTGCTGCTGCTGACCAGAAGAAAATTGACGCAGATCCATGACAATATCGCGCACCCGCTCAGCACCTTCCATGGTGCCATCGAGCAACGAAGGCAGGTCGATCAGCAACTTATCGATGCGAAGCTGTTGCCGCAATGCGCTCACTTCGGCACTGGGCTGCTGACGATGGAGCAGTTGCAGATATTGATTGAGCCGATCGGCGTAACCGATCAACGAGTGAACATTGCCGTAAACAAAGCTGATCGGGTTGTTGAGTTCGTGCGCCACACCCGCCACCAGTCGTCCCAACGAGGCCATTTTTTCCGAATCGATCAGTTGTTGCTGGGCTTGCTTGAGCTGTCGGTGACTGCGGTTAAGTTCGTCGTAGGCGCGGCGCAGTTCACCGATCGGCCGCCCCATCAGCACCCCGCCCAGCAATCGCCCCCGACTATCGCGACGGGCGGAACCGTTCATGGCTAACGGCATCTCACCTTGCGAGCTCAGCAACATCACTTCGCAGTCTTCAAACGCAAAGGGGGTGCGTATTTGTTGCTGATGAATGAGTTGTTGGGAAGCGCTGTTAAATAACTCAACCATCGATTGACCAATTAACCGGGATTCGGGCTTGCCGGTTAGCTGCTCCAGCGAACGGTTAACCTGTTGAATCTGTCCGTGCTGGTCACACACGATCAGGATATCGGTCATCGAGGTCAACACACTGGCAATAAATTGCTGCGCCTGCTCGAGTTCCTGATTTTTTTGCTCGATCTCGACCTGATATTTGATCAGATCGGAGTACACCTCCTCCATCTGATGAACCACATCCACCCAGGCCGCTTCCGTAGCCGCGTCAGCCGACGACAGACCGTCTAGCGCTTGGCTAGGCGGGGATGGTGTACGGGAATGAAGGTTGTGCCGCGTCATATCGATCCAATGGAGAAGCTATCGTCCAATCATACATCGCCATGCCGGTTTGAGTCACCGCATCTAATATCAATGGTTTAATCACGATCCGTTCGCTCGAGCAACTGCGCCTCGGAGAAATGCTGGACCGAGTATGTCGACCAAGCAAATGAATCGCTCCAGCTATTGGCATCCAGGCCTGCTTTTTGTTTGAGACTGGAGACAAACTGGCTGGGCTCGGATAGCTGCTGCCAGACTTGCGGAAGGTAGGTTGCCCGGGCCGCACCCGCTTGCAACCACAACCCGTCAATATTGGGCTTGAGACGCGATAACAGCTCGGCTTCGGATTTCACCGGCAGCGGTGTCAAGCCAGACAGAACCGAGATTTCAATCTCTACCTTTGCTAGCTCATCGGCCCTTAACGGGGAAAACCGCGGATCGTGGAACGCCGCCTGTTCGGCATAATAAGCCACCGCCTGAGCCAACGGCTTATCCGCCTCTAAGGTACCGATACAACCACGTAAACGCTGATTATCGATCTCATGAAGTGTCACAAAACACGCAGCGGGACGGTTCCAGTCAGCGCTATGCGTATCGGCTAGAGGCTCGCGACGCGATGGCTTAAGCGGGGCGCAAATCGCCGCTCGGGCGATAGCTAATAGCTGCTGTTGGGCGCTACTGGGAAGATCAATAGACCGCGAACGCACCATACCCCACCACCCGATGTTTATCGCCTGCGGTATCGCCCGAATTTCGCAGGTCGAGCATATCGATGTGTAATCCTCGATTGCGGGAAAATTCGATCAGCCCGTTCAGCGCGTAACTTCCGCACGCTTGCTCACCGTGCAGCGGCCCTTCTAACCGGCACAGCTGTTTGCATGTCTCGCTGTCGGTCTGCCTGGCCTGGGTATAACTCAAGTAATGACTCAAATCGGAGCTGAACACCAGCAGCGTTTCATCGCCTCCCCAGACCCGTTCAAGCACCTCGACAACCTCTTGCGGGGTACAGCGCCCGACCACCAAGGGCAAGATCGTAAAGCGAGGGATTAACTGCTGCAAAAACGGTAGCTGAACCTCAATGCAGTGCTCCTGCGCATGAGCAGAGTTCGAGCGGGTCACCTGCGGCAGCGAGCGAAGACTGGCGACTAATGGTGCGTCGATATCGATCTCGCCTAGCGGGGTTGCGAAGCGTTCGGATTCGGGTAATGCCATACCATCCAAAGCCACCCGGTGCGCAGGCCCGAGTAGCACCACACGCTCAATACGATCAGCCAAGGGTTTGATCAACCGATATGCGCTGGCGGCAATCTCAGCCGAGTACTTGAAGCCGGCATGCGGTACCACGATGGCTTTTGGGCGATTACGACTAAAACAGTCATCTTTCAGATAGCCATCAACCTGCTGCCGCAACGCCTGTGGCTCCTCAGGGTAAAAAATACCTGCAACGGCCGCCAATCGCATCGTCATCAACAGTCCTCCTCAGTCATTGCTCCAGCCAAATCTAAGCAGCCCTATATAAGAATAGTTCGACTTCCTGTGAGCATCCTCAATTATAACGGGCCATAATCTACCGCGGTCTTGTTCATGCGCTATATCATTTTGTTTTTACAATATTATTGCTAGATTAGCGTCAACAAACGTACAACTGAGTCTGTACCATGCGTTACCAATGCGATATCTGCGACTATGTGTATGACCCTCTTGTTGGCTGTGTCGAAGAGGGCATTGCAGCCGGAACCCTATGGGAGGAGATTCCTGAGGATTGGGTCTGTCCCGAGTGCGGCGCGCCTATGTCGCTGTTCAGTCCAGAATAAAAACCACCTACTAAGCCAAATCTGATATGAGTAAATCCGAAGGTATTATCACCCTGACCCCAGACAAGCTGTGCCTAGGGATGTATGTTGTATTACCAACGGGCTGGCTCGATCACCCTTTTTTGCTGAACCAATTCCTGGTCAAATCTGACAGTCAGCTTAAAAAATTAAAAAACTGCGACCTAAATACGATCAATGTCGATCTCAACCAAAGCAAACTTCCGGCCAACTGGGGTAGAGAGACAACCGACCTGCCTCACCCACAAGACCCCAAAGGCCCCGAAGACCCCAAAGACAGCGATGAGCTACCGGATTGGAACCCTGAAACCCTGATCCCCGACGAACTGCTCGAAGCCCTGCACGACAGCAAAATGGAGCCCAAGGCACGCTCGCAGGCGGTATACAGCCACTCGCGCGGGTTGATGACCCGGCTGCTGGAGTCGCCAACCGCCGAAAACCTCAAGGCCTCCAAGAAGGTGATCGGTTCGATTACCGCCCTGATCCTCAGCGACGACCAGACCGCCTCCAACATGCTGCGGATCACCAGCCACGATTTTTACACCTACACCCATTCGGTCAATGTCGGTGTCACCAGCATCATGCTAGCCAAAGCACTATTCGGCGGCTCCGACGCGCACGATATGCACGAGCTGGGAGCCGGGTTTTTCCTCCACGATATAGGCAAGGTCAATATCCGTGCAGACGTGATCAACAAGCCCGGCAAACTCAGCGATGACGAGATGCGCCATATGCGCACCCATCCTTACAAAGGCTACAAGATGCTGGAGAAGAGCGGCCAACTGAGCGAAGAGAGTCGCATCATTATCTTGCAGCACCACGAACGCGCTGATGGCCAGGGCTACCCCAAACAACTCCAGGACCGTGAGATTCATATCTACGGCAAGATCTGCTGTATCGCCGATGTTTTCGATGCTCTGACCGCCGAGCGCTCGTATAAAAAAGCGATGACACCGTTCGAAGCGCTGGTGTTAATGAAAGAAAAAATGGCCGATCATTTTGATAAAAAAATGTTCGCCGAGTTTGTAAACCTGATGCGCTAACCTTTGATCCTCCCCTAGCTGATCGGCGTATACTGACAGTGAACCCGAGCGGAGTATTGCGATGGTCACTGTCTCAAAATCCAACCCACACCCCAAGCAGCCAGGCGTGCCGCTACCGACCCAATACTGGCACCGTCTCGACGATGGCCGTATTCAATGCGATCTGTGTCCACGCGCTTGCAAACTGCGTGACGGTCAGCGCGGACTATGTTTTGTCCGCGGCTGCGAACAACAACAGGTGATGCTATATAGCTGGGGCCGCTCCAGCGGTTTCTGTATCGATCCGATCGAAAAAAAGCCACTCAACCACTTTCTCCCCGGTACGCCCGTCCTATCGTTTGGCACCGCCGGTTGTAATCTGGCGTGCAAATTTTGCCAGAACTGGGATATGAGTAAATCGAGGCAGATGGATACGCTGGCCGATCAGGCCACTCCCGAAGCTCTAGCCGAAGCCGCGCTTGCCCACGGCTGCCGTTCGGTCGCCTTTACCTACAACGACCCGGTGATCTTTCTCGAATACGCGGTAGATGTCGCCCAAGCCTGTCGCGAACACGGCATCCATTCGGTGGCGGTCAGTGCTGGCTATATCTGCCCCGAACCTCGGCGTGAATTTTTTGCGGCCATGGATGCGGTCAACATCGACCTCAAGGCGTTTAACCCCAACTTTTACCGTAAGCTCTGTGGTGGCGAGCTGCACTGCGTGCTCGAAACGCTGGAGTACCTGCACCACGAGACCAACGTCTGGTTTGAAATCACCACTCTGCTGATTCCAGGAGAGAACGACTCTGACAGCGAACTTGAAGCACTCTGCGACTGGATTGCCCAGCATCTAGGGCCTGATGTTCCGCTGCATTTCAGCGCCTTTCATCCCGACTGGAAGATGCGCGATCATCC
>JBALWS010000100.1:0-16159 GCA_036960405.1 Halopseudomonas sp.
GTCCGCTTCGGCGCGTGTCGTATCGATCAGCTTCTCTAGCTCGGCCTTTACAAGATTAACTTTGTCAGCGTTGGCGGTAATCTTAGCGACGATGGTTAGTTTAGCCATGTTGGTAACCTCTGTTTCATTTGTTCGTTTATTTGCGCTGAGCTAGCTTAGAACCCTTGCAGCACAATTTTTCTGATCGAGCGGCCCGATTCCAACTCCTCGTGGGCGGCCTTCAAATTCTCGGCATTGATTGCTCCCAGGTTTTTACCCGCAGTAGTCTGGATATAACCTTGGTCTACCAGGTCCGCTACCCGGCTCAGCAAGCGGCTCTGTTCGATCATATCGACCGCCTGGTGCATGGATCGGGCATACATAAATTCGATGTGCAGTGAAAGGCTTTTGGACTTCATCTTCATCACATCCAGGGGTCGGCTGGGGTCATCGATCATGGCAATTTTGCCGAATGGAGCCAGCAGCTCGGTATAGGTTTCGAAGTAGCTATCGGTACTGTTAAGGCTGGCAACATGGGTCACCTGACCGATGCCTTGGTTGGCAATCAGGGCTTCGATCTGTGGCTGCAGCGGTTGGGTGTGATCGGCCACATAATCCGCGCCCAATTTCTTAACCCAGGCTTGCGAGCTTTGGCGTGACGCGGTGCCGATAACTGTGGCGCCGGTGATGGCTTTGGCCAGCTGAACGAGAATCGAGCCCACCCCGCCTGCGGCACCGACAACCAAGATCACCTCATCGGATTTCTCGGTTGAATCCGGGCTTTGCTGCTGTATCGACAGGTGTTCGAACAGCATCTCCCAGGCGGTGATGGTGGTCAGTGGCAGTGCTGCGGCTTCGGCAACAGGCAGGCTTTTGGGCTTGTGGCCAACAAGACGTTCATCCACCAGCTGAAACTCGGCATTGCTGCCCTGGCGGTTGAGATCGCCGGCATAATAGACCTGATCACCGGGTTTGAAGTGTGTCGCGGACTCACCGGTCGCGATGACTTCGCCGACAGCATCCCAGCCAATTACCTTGTAGTCGCCCTCGGTCGGCGCGACATTGAGCCGAATCTTGTAATCCACCGGGTTCACCGCAATTGCCTTGACCTTAACCAGCAGGTCGCGTCCGGTTGCAATCGGCTGTGGCAGCTCGATATCGATTAAAGACTCAGGGTCATTGATAGGCAGGGACTTGCTATAGCCAACAGCTTTCATGATGTTTCTCCAGTTGATTATCCCCAAGGAGGGGGTGTATTCCGGAATATGTCATGCACAACTCCGGCGAGTCACTGGATGAGATAATAGGTCTTGATTACCACGGCTTAAACAGCATAATAATGGAAACATTATCCATAAATATTGGAAAATATGCAGTTAGAAGACCTCCAAGTCGTTCTTAAAGTGGCAGAATTTCGCAGCATTACCGCTGCCGCCGCCAACCTGGATATGCGCACCTCGACTGCCAGTGCGGCACTGAAGCGAGTAGAGAGCGCACTAGGCGTGGAGCTGTTTGTCCGGACCACACGCCACCTTCGGCTCTCCAGCGCCGGTGAAAAATATATTCCCCATTGTGAGCAAGCTTTGCTGATGCTCGACCAAGCCAAGCAGAACATGAAAGATGAGCTGGATATTGTCGATGGAGAGCTGCGTATTGCGCTGTCATCAGACCTGGGTCGCAATCTGGTCACGCCCTGGCTGGATGAGTTCATGCAGACCTACCCGGAGCTGAACGTCAGAGTGAATATCAGCGACAGTAATATCGATTTTTATCGCGATTCAGTCGACATGGCACTGCGCTATGGCTCGCCCAACGATGCCAACCTCTATGGATTCAAGATCTGTAATGTTCCAGGGATACTCTGTGCAACCCCCGAGTACTTAAAGCAACATGGCAGCCCGAAACACCCGCATGACCTAGCCTCGTATAATGGCCTTTTCTACCAGCTTCACGACATCCTTCACGATGTCTGGAGTTTCTCCCAACGGGACAAGGACTATAAAGTTAAGATGAAGGGAAACCGTGCCTCCAACGATGGTGATCTCGTCAGGCGCTGGTGTGTAGCGGGAAACGGCCTAGCGGTGAAATCCTGTCTCGATATGTCTACCGACCTGTTAGCAGGCAGGGTTGTTAGTGTCATGCCCGAGTTCAAACCTAGATCGACGGAACTGTGGCTTATTTTCCCGAGCCGGCAATCGATTACCCCGGCGGCCAGGCTGCTTAGAGATGCGTTGAAAGAGAAGTGTACCCAGATTCTCAGGCAGTTAATTGATAAGGGTGTTTTAGACGAAAGCGTTCTTGGTTGACTCATCTGGCATCTGCAATGTTTGTTAGCACCCGCTACGCCCTATCGGGCGTGTCAGGGAAATGCGCCGCCATTTCCCTAACGACCCTAGGCGGCCCCTGCTGCTTGATCGGCTACGCCGATTGCACTGTGCGTTTCGCTGTCGGATGGACTCGACAGAAACTCATTCGCGACGCTCTCTCAAACAGCCGTCTTCGCTGATCCATCTGCCAACTCAATGCTCGTCTGTGCAGAAAGGGGAATAGGGAGTTAAGCCTGAAATTATTGCGTATAGAGCAAGAGCCATCAGCAAACACTCCCCCCTTCGACGCAGTGAACCGGCGTAGCCGGCAAGTCGTGGGGTATATGTTGCACGGATAAAGCGTTTTGATGAACAGGGATGTTCGAATGCCGCGAGGCCATGGATGGCCAAGAGCGGCCTTGGTTCTGTTCTTTGCCGCTTTGGGCAAAGAATGACCGCGCTCGGGGTGGGCGCAAAAAAAGGGTCGAATACGATGATAATTAGCTTAAAACAGATCGGCCAGTTTTCTATAGAGCAAGAAACAAGACCTGACCCCGTTGGTTCGACCCCGTTGGTTCAGCTGTTCAAATTTTCTCTTCGTTTAAGTGCGCCGAATTGTGGTTCTGCAATAACGGCATAGCATGAGGGACCGTAGCGGTAGGAAGCGGTCTCATGTCATGCCTCCTTCAGGCTCGATTGCGCGCGACGAACCTGCTCTTTGCCAGCGTTGCAAAGAAACAGATCAGTCCAAGTCGACAATGAACAGGCAATCGAAAAAGATCGGCGTACCTGCTTGTCCGGTGAAGTTGGACAGATCCACCAGCCCTCCCAAGCGCACCGTCCCCGTCACCCCGGCAAAACGACCGGTACCACCGATAATAGCGTTTCCGGCTCCAGCAGCGGCCGTTGCGTGGGTAATCATATTGCCAGCGGGCGTTATCGTCGGTTGCAATACGGGCTGGACTGTAGTCTTGCCGCGAGTGATTAAGGTGCCGTTGGGCAAATTGAAAAAGGTCGTGCCAATGAGCTTGAGCCCCATCAACGCACCGCCTGCCGCTTCAATGTTCGAAAGGCAGTCCGTGGCTGTACCGATGATCTGGCGATTTTTTCCATTGATCACGCCGACATCGACATCAAAGCAGAGGGCGTCGTCGTCGATAAAGTCGCCGTCAATATCGGGCACCGTGCTTTCGTACATTGGCCCCGTGCCAAGCAAGTTAAGAACAAGTCGCTTTCCTCCGCCTGCATTGTCGGCCTGAGCAGTGAAGGGCAGCCCTAGGCAGATAGCGACGATGAAGCCAGTTAGGATCTTGGTGTTCATAATTCAGCCTCCTTTTTATTTTTCATTGTTTGGTCGTCTAACCCACTAACTACTAAACGTGTAAGAGGGATTGTCCGAGATGTTTAAACCCCGCCCCTCTATCACTTACTTTTCTGATTATTCATAAAAGCATAGTTCATAGTGACCTTAAAATCAGAGTGTAGTGGTCAACTATTCCCGGGCAGTAAGCCGAAGATTATCTTCGGCTCTCGAAGGAGGTCGCCCATCGTTATATTGATGGGGCCGCTGCCGGTGGTTGTAGAAGCAAGACCGACTGATACCGAAGGCTGCGCAGACAAGTTCAACCGGTTGTTGCTCACTGAAACGATCGATCAGCGCGTATGACCGAGATCGTCTGTCATTAAGAAAGCGGTAGCCTTTTTAATATCGATTTTTCTTGTTCAAGACGCTTAACCCGAGCCTCTAGCCCCTGAATCCGCTGCTGTTCAGCGGTCAGTGCTTTATAGGTAGGCTTAATGCCACTACGCACTTGCTAAAGCTGCTTCGCCCAGTAGTAAGCGCAGTTAACCGGCGTAGCCGGCAAGTCGTGGGAAAGCGCTTCCTTGGTTCTGTTCTTTGCCGTTTTGGGCAAAGAATGAACGCGCCCGGGTGGGCGCAAAAAAGGTGTCGAATACGATGATAACTAGCTAAAAACAGATCAGCCAGTTTTCTATAGAGCAAGAAACAAGACCTGACCCCGTTGGTTGTGACCCCGTTGGTTGTTTTAGAAACAAGACCTGACCCCGTTGGTTGTTTTACGGTGTTATATAGACGGTTCTATTGCGCCATTGTCGGGCGCCTTAAGGATATGCTTCGCCATATCCTTAAGAAACCTAGGCGGCCCCTGCTGCTTGATCGGCTACGCCGATTTCACTGCGCGTTTCGCTGTCGGACGGACTCGACGGAAACTCGTTCGCTCCACACTCTCAAACAGCCGTCTTCGCTGATCCATCCGTCAACTGCAATGCTCGTCTGTGCAGAAAGGGGAATAGGGAGTTAAGCCTGAATCTTTGCGTATAGAGTGAGAACCATCAGCAAACACTCTCACCCTTCGACCAGTAGCAAGCGCAGTGAACCAACGTAGTCGGCAAGTCGTGGGAACGCTCCCGACTGGGCGCAAAAAAAGCTTATGAATACGATGATCATTAGCTAAAAACAGATCAGCCGGTTTTCTATAGAGCAAGAAACAAGACCTGACCGCGTAAGTTTATGAGATTACTTTATGAACGGTTAGTCGTTGGTGAATTTTTATCCCCAAAACAATGCCCAACAGCATACATGTAACCGCTAAAAAGCCCGCTGGAGAAAACGCAGGCAGAGCGAGCAGTAACTGTGAATCGTTACCCCCCATCGCGAGTGATGCACCCAGCCCCATTAATGTACCTGCTACCAGGTGTATCGACCAGGCAGTCCAATGACCTGTCTTGAAGTCAAAGCGCTTGGTGTGCCATGCAGCCAAGACCATACCACCGATCAGGGCCAATAAAAGGTAGTACCTTGGAGGTGGCGGCCAACGGGAGTTTTCTCCATGCAGTGCCGCAGCACTCACATCATGAAGGAGAGCGCTTGGTGTCCAACGTGGTTCGTAAAGAAATAAAAAACCGGCGAGTAACCCGATGCCCATCATTCCAAACCAAAGTTTCTTACGAGATTTATCGCCTATCAGAGCCCATACACTCACTAGCGCTGACATTACCGCAAGGGCCCCGTAAGTTGGGATTGACGGGGGAGCTAGTTCAAAGACAGTGACGTCCGGTTGCAAATTGGCCAGAGCACACCAGCCAATGACCCATCCAACCAGCGTGGCGGACATCGGCAGATTACCGCGTGATAGCTTACTCAGAGTCGACACACCGCAACCTTGGTTAAAGGCTGTGCCCAATCCAAATAACAGACCGCCCAGTGCAAACCATCCGTTCGCCTCAAAAACTTTGAATGGAGGAGTGAGCCCCGTGTAGTAGGAAGTTGAAGCGGCAACCCACGCCCAGACTCCTGACAGCAAAACAGCCAGCATGAACAAGGGGTTCCCCTCAAGCCACTCTTTCATACCTCGGACCATGCACAGACCTGTAGTCTGAGCGAGGTACCCTAAGAGGGCTATTAGCATGAGCGCACCAAGGAGTAACATCATCACATTTCATTCTTGCGAGATTTATAACGATATTAGTTCAGATTGTTTTCTCAAACACAGGGCCGAATGACAACATCAGTCCATCTAGCCGCTAAGGAGGAGGCACTGTGATCCGCCCTACCATTTCTGGACATCGAGATAAGAGTCTCTGTACTACTGCTATTGGCCTCAAAGCGGATATTTGATCTGTGACTGTTTATGACAAGTGTTGCAACGCCCCATTGAATCCACACGACAGAACGGACACTCATTGCCCCGCAACCTGAGCGGCTCCTGTCGCTCCATCGCCGCCACTGAGGGTGAGGGGCTTCGAATACTGCTGCCTCCAGTCACCGGGTAGCTATGCCTTGATCCGAATGTCCTTAGGTTACCGCGCCTAGAATAGGGTAGCCTAGCTGTGTTTTTATGATGCTCTGCGTATCGCGAAATATGATAGCCGACAACCGTAGCCTGAGACTTCAAAACAATGGCCAACTTTTACACAGAAGACAGAATCAGCATCAACACGCTGGAAGATATCATTAATCGGCCCCACTTCGAGGCGTCCGTGCCACCCAGCCGATCACGGCTAAGGTATGTACTGGCCGCTTATTCCTTTCCTAGAAAGATCGCCAGCTGCAGTGTCACCAACTGTTATCAAAACCACAAAAAGGGCTATTTGGTTCGTCTCTCGAATGGGGCGGAATGTAGCATTTGCGAAAGTTGCGCCAGCCGTCATATGGATCCCGCTGCGCTAATCCCTCCAAAGATGTCTCGAAGCCGATCAGGCCGTAGCTCTGCTGCGTCAACCCGTTCATCGACTACGCAATCTGTTACCCGGGGCATGGATCTGGATACTTTTGTCAGCGAAAGCCGCCGTATTAAGGAGCGGGTAAAAGAGCTCAAGCAGATGTCTCAAGGGGCCAACTGGTTGTTTCAATCGCTGAGTCATTTTCAAAAAGCCTATCCATCGGAGCTGGTTATCTCGCTGAAAGAGCTGCAGGCGGGGAAGGAGGAGAGTTCTGTTTTTGAACTTCTGATAGAAAACAACGCCAGCGACCAACAACTACAGGATATTGAGCAACTGGATGGGTTGGACATCTTTGTTGCGGATATCCGGCAGTTATTGATTGAACGTGTTCTTAAGCCATTGGCGATACTGGATGAAAAGGCAAAAAAAGCAGGATCGAAGGGGGCTGTCGACGTACCGGTTGATTGGGCTGACCAGGTTGAACACAACCTAGTGGCGGCGGAAAAACTGGTGATTGAAGCACAGCTGTTTTTCACCGAGGAGAACATAAACCGGCTAAAGAGCATTCCCCTGCCGAACGAAGCCGCGGAGATTGTTTCCACCTTGCGCTGGGATTGTGACAAGGGGGTCGTGATAAGCGGTTAATATCAAGCTCGTCGACAAAGGTTTTGCGTTTTGCTTAGCAACTTCCATCGATTGATAGGCAAGATGTGTGGCATGGCGTTATCGCTGATTCACCAGCGGCTCCTTTGTCAAAATGGCAGAAGTGACTGATGTTCTCAGGACTGTGCTGCAGTGACTTCTGCTCATACGATAAAGGGGCCATGCAAAGCAATTGAGATGAGCCTGGGCATGAAAGGAGTCGGGCGGCGACAGACGGGCAAAACTCAAAACTTGACCCCGTTCCCCTTCGATGGCATCTCGGCGGTTAAAAAATTAAAGCAGCTAATTTATGCCTCAGGTCAGAGCAGAATCAATGTCCCTAGGCTCAGAAAAACCAAAAAACCGACCACGTCGGTGGCGGTTGTTAACACGACCCCACCGGCCAGTGCGGGATCGATTCCAATCTGCTTGAGCGACACCGGAATGACTGCACCGGCTAAGGCGCCGGTCACCATAGCGACCAGAAGAGCCAGGCCAAATACCAGCCCAAGCATCGCATCGTCAAACCAGGCGTAGGCGATGGCGGCGACAATAAACGCCCAAAATACCCCGTTCAACAAACCGATTCCCAGCTCGTGGCGCAGCAAACGCCAGAAGTTGCTTTTCCCTACTTGGTCGAGGGCGATCCCCCGGGTGATCAGTGTCAGTGTTTGGCTGCCGGCAATACCGCCCATGCTGGCAACCACTGGCATCAACACGGCCAGCGCGACGATCTGTTCTATGGTTTCTCCGTAGAGGCTGATCACGCTGGCAGCAGCAAACGCGGTGACCAGGTTAATGCCAAGCCACAATGCGCGACGGAACGAACCTCGCAGTACCGGGGCGAACATCTCCTCCCCGGAGTCAAGGCCGGCTCTGCCCAGCAGTTCTCGGTCAGTTTCCTCACGCAGAACGTCGATGACATCATCGACAGTGATGCGCCCCAGCAGGATGTTTTCGTCGTCGACCACCGGGGCTGAGATCAGGTCCTTATCGGCGAAAATTCGCGCCACTTGGGAAGCCGGCTGCAAGGGGGTAAAACAGGTCACCGCTTCAACCATTGCTTCAGAGACCTTGATATCCATATCCATCGAGACCAGGCTACTCAGCGGTAAGAAACCCCGTAGATGGTTGTTACGGTCGACTACCATCAGGCTGTCTAGGTGCTCGGCTAGGGCTCCCTCTTTGCTGCGCAGTCGCCGTAGAAAACGTAACACCGATTTTAGAGTGACGTCGGCGCGTACGGCGGTTGCATCCATATCCATTAAGCCGCCGGCAGTGTTGTCAGGGTAGTTTTTAACCGTTGCATAACGTTGCTTACGTTGGTCGTCCATGGCTTCGACCATGGCGTTGACGACGGAGATTGGCAGGTCATCATCCAGGTCTGCCAGTTCGTCCATCTGCACCACAGACAGGCTTTCGATCAGGCGGTCATGGTCTGTGTGTTTGATCAGCCTGCGGCGAGTATCAACGTGGGACTCCAGCAGAACTTTTGCCATTTTCGCTAGAGGTACTTGGGTCCAAAGGTGAATTCTTAGTTCGCTGGGAAGGGCTTCGATCGTCCGCGCCAGTTCTGGAGGTGATAGGGGGGAGATGAGGTGGACGACATCGGTGTCCGATTGTATTTCGAGTATGTCACTCAGGATGCCGATCAGTTCGTGTAACTTGGTTTTACCTGGCATTAAACGCTCTCCCTGTTGATGTAGCTGAAAGGTGGCATTGCTGGGCAATGTTGCCGTCAGACGTATTCCGATGAGTCGCTCTAAGTATGGTCTTACAGTGCTGTCAACGAGGCTATGAAAACAGCGGGGCAAAACAACTGGGTTAGGTTTGCATTTTGCCCCTTACTGATCCGAAAAAGCTACGCGTTTTTATGGCCGTTATTGATGGACCCGCTTGTAGGTCCTACCCCAGTTTTGTGGACACTTCTTAAATTGATGCAGGAGATCTGCATCGGGAGGTGTGTTATGACCACAGCGAAGGACTACAGACGTTACAGCCCAGAGTTTAAACGAGAGGCCCTCAAGCGAGCTTGAGAAGACGGCAACACCGACAAAGCCATGTTCAATCTGGCGATAGATAGTAAGTTACGTGGGTGTGACCTGCTTAAACTACGATACCCGTGATATCAGCCACGGCAGGAGCTATTTAAGCCGCCAGTGCGGCCGGTATGGAGCCACATACAGTCGGCCATATTGTTCTGCCAATTGATTACCGCGCTTCATCTGTTGTCGACTCAACTCATGGACCAATGTTGCACTATGCAGTCGCCCTAATGGATCACCCTGTGAAGCGGCTAGCGCATACCACGCATAGGCGTGCACCATATCTTTTGCCACACCTTCACCCTGGGCATGCATGCGCGCCACCTGGCTCTGATAGTGGGCATAGCCGACCTCCGCCAAAGCGCGGTACTCCCGGTAGGCGTCAGCATAGTTGCCTCGTGCGTAATGGGCATACGCCACGGCACCGTCCGCGGCAAAAATTGGCGAAGCCAGCGCGATCAACCCTGCAATCAAAATTACCGCTGGTGCTTTTTTCATTTCCCGCCTCTCGCTAGCAATCGTGACGAAAGGGGGATCCGACAAATGGAGCTAGTACTTCGGGATACCCCTCGCCTACTAAGTATAGAAATCCTTGGCGAACCGCGGTCATAGATGAGATTTTTACCTGGCTCGCCCCCGCATTCAGAATGGTTGCTCGGAGGCACAAAGCCGACTGCGGAAAGGAGCGTGACCCACACAGTGACGAACTCTGAACAACCCTGTTTAGCATGGGAGATTGACTATGGGGCCCGATTAAAGGATCAGACGCTGGTTGCATGACGATCTAAGCAGCAACAGTCGGCCCAATGCTGCCTCTGTAAGTTTGCAGAGCAGTGCCTGGAATCAATTACCATAAGATCGAAAAGCAGGCACTGGGACTGCCGTTCTTAGCGTCAGCTATCGGCAGGTATCGCCCAGCTCCGAACCGATTTAACGGCGGCGGCTGCGACGGAGCTGCCATATTGAGGGTTAACTAAGATGAAGAAAAAATAACTTGGTCTTAATCAGGACTAACCATGGCAGTAGTTGCAAATAGCAACAAAGTCGCCCATAACAATTACGTCAAGGATCGCCTGCTTTGTAGGCTGGGGACTTCGTCTGCTGCGCAGTGGTCGTCCCCTAGCCTAGGGTGTTATGTGTTGGTTAAACCTTAGGGGGATTTTATGCCTGACATAAACCATCGGGTTGGTATCAAAGCTTCACCTGAAAGAATCTATGATTCTTTGACAACAAATGATGGGCTAGCTAAATGGTGGACTAACGATATATCTGGAGCAGGTGAAGTAGGCTCAATTATCGAATTTCGCTTTAACGGTGGAGGCCCTGATTTTGCCGTGATAGAGCTTGTTTCAAACAAAACTGTGCGTTGGAAACATTCTGGAAATGTACCTGAGTCATGGATGGGGACAGAAATATTATTTCAGTTACAAGCGGAAGGTGAGCAAACATTTGTCCGGTTTACCCATTCAAATTGGAAAGAGCCTACTGATTTTATGGCCCATTGCAGCACTAAATGGGCTGTATTCTTAATTAGTCTCAAGGATGCTGTTGAAACTAATCAAGGCCGGGCATTTCCAAATGACATACAAATAGACCATTCATAACAAGTGTGTTGAGCGGATTGATTTTCCGCGCGTCACACTCCAGATTAACCGCTTACACAAGCATTATGCCTTCAATTGCGTTAACACGAGGAGACTATAAATGGAGCGCGTGATCCCAGTTCTCCCTATCGACGATTACGACCGGGCGGTGGACTTCTATGTAACTCGTCTCGGGTTCACCATCCTCTTCGAACATCGGCATGAGCCGGGTTTTCCTGTGTACATGGTGGTCAAACGTGGTGATTTAATTATAGGTCTGTCCGAGCATGGACATGAGCATCAGGGGTCGGAAATCTACATAATTGTTGACGATGTCGACTCATGGAGCGCCCTATGCTTTGAAAGAGGTGTAACGATGGAGCACCCACCCGAGAAGATGTCGTGGGGAAATACAGAAATGCTGCTGACAGATCCGTTTCGGAACTCGCTTCGCTTCACACAAGAGAGCACTCACGCGGGGCAGAATACACCGAACAAGAAAAATTAATCGCAATGGATACTCGTCGCTATATAACGGTTGTGCACCAAGGCCTTACGGTCTTAAAGTTCGCATAGGGGCTGACAGGTCGCAGCAACTACCGCGCGAGCGGTTTAGTACAAGTCAAAATGGCAGAAGTGACTGATGTTATCAGGACTGTGCTGCAGTGACTTCTGCTGATGCGACTTAGCGCTCATTGCCAGGCTACCGACAAAAATCTGCCTTCCGTAAAGCTTGCGATGGGAGTGATTGCAGCTGAAACTACACGATGATTAGGAGAGTGACTTAGCCACATAAAAGCAGGCATTGCATGGAAATTCTGAAAACGTTTGGCCTATTTATCATTACGGCTATCGCAGAAATCGTCGGTTGTTATCTGCCGTATCTTTGGCTCAAGCAGGATCGCTCGGTTCTTCTTTTGGTTCCAGCAGCCCTCAGCTTGGCTGCATTTGCTTGGCTTCTTACGTTACATCCTCACGCAGCAGGACGCGTTTACGCAGCTTATGGTGGGGTTTACATCAGTGTCGCGTTGATGTGGTTGTGGGCTGTGGATTCTGTTCGTCCTACAATTACTGACTGGATCGGGGTAAGTGTTTGCCTGATCGGTATGGCGATTATCATGTTTGGGTCACGTCATACCTAGTCGGATCTCTGGGGCTGAATGGTCGCTTGTGTGATAAAGCGGTCATTGGTTAGGGGTTGTATCGACAGCCATCCACAGCCATCAGCCGATATTCAGGGAGGGGGGAACGACCAAACCTCAGTGTAGTCCCATAATTAACAGCTGATGTAGGGAGCCTTATCGATGACCATTGTAGATGACCCGTTGCTTGCACTGATCGTTCGTTTTGTCGTGAACAACGACGAGATTGAAGCTAATGATGAGGAGTTCTGTCAATGCCAGATACGTACTCTCAACGCTTATGTCAGTGGCTTTCCCGTGGCCCAGCAGGAAGTGAAAGCGCTAGAGTGGATCGAACAGCACGCCGAAGTCTATCGCCGCCAGTGGCAGAAGAGAGTGGTTCAACACCGAGCACCTGATCGCCAGTGCCACGATTGCCCCTTGAATCTCGATGGGCAGACCGAGCATTGTTCAGTTCATGGGGAGTGGCTGAGCCTGCTGAGTCTTTATTCGAAGGAGAAGCTAACCTCAACGGAGTACGTCAGAAACACTTTGCAGCTTCTGCAAAACCATAAGCAGGAGCTAAAGGTGATCACGATAAAAAATCTTGAACCCCTCAAAGTCGGTTAAAGGGGCTAATGGGCTCTGAGAGTTAGCCAGATCCTCTGATGACTCTGGATGGTACTTATGTGACAACGCGGTCATTAGATCAGAACTTTATATTTGCAAGGAATCGATCAAAAACTATCGTTCGGGCAAAATTTTTCAGCCTACAAGACCATTAGCCGTACTCATGACCTTTACTGCGCACTTGCTCCCCCCCGTTTCTCGACCCAAAACTTTGGAACTCATGGCCGAAATTAGTGCCATAAGAGGACAATAGCCATGCCGGACTGGGAGGGTATGGCCCTAAACAAGAGTCTTGTTCTTGGGAGAGCGCTAAAGCACATGTTTAAACGGATTGGTATTTCCTTCGCTGTTATCGTCGCCTTGTCCGCAGGCATCTTTATCACTACCCAGTCCATGACAAATCCTATGAGCGCAGATCTGTCCGTTATCGGCCAGGGTAGGCCGTCATTGGTACTTGGGTTCGAAAGCTATTCCCCGGTCGGCGGCGATGCACTCAATCGCCTTAACGCCGTCCGGAGTGACTATGTAGATCGAATGGATTTTGTGGTGGCCGATCTGGGAACGCCCCAAGGGCTGACGTTTGCACGCCAGCACAATCTGCAGGATGGAGTCGCGATATTCGTATTCCCCGATGGAAAGCCGGGCAGAATAGCCACTATCCCGGTCGATGAGCAGATACTGCGCCAGCAACTTGACAGCAAGCTAGCAAGGGTTGGGCGGTAATTACCGGGGTGTATTTTTAAAGCCAGTGGTTTGAAGGGCTTGTTAAGCCGAAAATATCCGCTCCGTGCCGTCCAGAGACGCTGGGCCATGCCCAAGCTCATCTGGTCCTTATTACTGCTTCAGGGAAGTAGTTGAGATTAGATTGATGTCAGAAACTTCCGCCTACAGGCCCAAAGTTGTCGTGGGTATTTGAAGGAGTGGTTTGGCACCTATACCGATTACCATGATCCTACCCGTTGCTGATCAAGTCTCGAACCATGAATGCTAAGTTACCGATTCTGTATACTTTTCGGCGCTGTCCTTACGCAATACGCGCTCGCCTGGCTATCGCTTACAGTGGGCAGGCTATTGTTTGGCGTGAAGTGCTACTCAAAGAAAAGCCTACAGAGTTATTGCGGCTCTCTCCGAAGGCAACTGTACCGGTTCTACAACTGGTGGATGGAAGAGTCATCGACGAAAGCCGAGAGATAATGCTCTGGGCATTGGAGCAAAGTGATCCTGAGAAGTGGCTCGATGAAAATATAAATAAGCAAAACCAAATTAATGAACTAATACAGGAAAATGATTTCCGTTTTAAACCCCGTCTCGATCGTTATAAATATGCCGTTCGGTATCCAGAGCTCACAGCAGTCGATTATCGAAATCTAGGAGAGCGGTTTTTAGAACATTTAGAGCGACGCCTTACACTGACCACTTTTTTGGTTGGAGAGAGAAAGACCTTAGCAGACGCAGCTATCTTTCCTTTTATCAGGCAGTTTTCTGGCGTGGATCCCGAGTGGTTTCAAGATGCACCTTATCCTAAATTGCGATACTGGTTGCAACAATGGGTTGAGTCGGAACTGTTTCAAAATGTGATGCCAAAATATGACCAATGGAAGGAAGGGAGTTCGCCGATAGTGTTTCCAATATTGAGCTAATCCATATCTCATGCACACCCTATCTTTCCAAGCCAGAAGCGATCTATGAAATGGTCAGAATCCCCGGACTGTAGTTAAGTCTTTACGCACTTCGAAGGGCCGCACTTCGCTGTCGGATGGACTCGACGGAAACTCGTTCGCTCCGCTCTCTCAAACAGCCGTCTTCGCTGATCCATCCGCCAACTACAGTGCTCGTCTGTGCAGAAAGGGGGTAGGGAGTTAAACCTGAAAGCTCTGCGTATATAACGAAGATCTAAGCGGTGGGTTCTTTATGATTTTAGGTTGATGGTTTTATTGCGCCATTGTCGGGCGCCTTAAGGATATGCTCCGCCATATCCTTAAGAATCCTAGGCGGCCCCTGCTGCTTGATCGGCTACGCCGATTGCACTGCGCGTTTCATTCGGCACATCCTTGTGCCTCACCCTACGGGCAGCCTTTGGCTGTGCAAATTGGCTTTCCTGCCAATTTGTCACTGTCGGATGGACTCGACGGAAACTCGTTCGCTCCGCGCTCTCATTCGGCTTTAAACTTTACTCAAAAGCGATAGATTAACCGCACTTACTATCCCCGCAATTCAAACAGGTATAACACCCATCCATCAAAATCGCCGCCTTCACATTACACTTAATACATAACTGCGCATCGGCTGGAAACGCGCCTTTGTCATCGTTGCTGGCTGCAGGTTCATCAGTCGTTGAACCGCCGTTTTGCATCGCATCGTATTCTTTGCGCTTGCTGTCGATCAGCGCCTTCTGGTGCTCGTCCAGACCGTCGCTCTCCATCAGACCGATCAGCTTCAAGTGGTGCTCGATCGCTTCACCGATTTCGGCTACCAGCGATGGCATGAACTTACCGCCTTTCTTGAAGTAGCCGCCTTTCGGGTCGAACACTGCCTTGAGCTCTTCCACCATAAAGGTGACGTCGCCACCTTTGCGGAATACCGCCGAGATAACCCGGGTCAACGCGACTACCCATTGGAACTGCTCCATGTTCTTCGAGTTGATGAACATCTCGTAAGGGTGGCGCTGCTCGTGCTCGGTGCCTTGGTTGAGCACCATGTCGTTGATGGTGATGTAGAGCGCGTGCTCGGACATCGGCGTCTTGATCTTGTAGGTAGAGCCCATCAAAAACTCGGGGCGGGGCAGGTCTTCGTGAACCCGCTCCAACGATGACTTGGCGTCTTCAACCGCTTGCAGTGCTTGCTTCTCTTTCTCTTCGGCGCTGACGACTTTGAAGCCAACGATTTTCTTTTCAATTTTTGTTGCCATGTTGCTATTCCTGTCTCTGTCCGTTGGCGATGTTAGAACTTACCGTAGTAGCCTTCTTTGAGGGCGTCGAATAGGTTGGCGGCGGAGTGGATCTCGCCGTCGTATTCGATCTCGTCGTTGCCCTTGAAGTCGACGGTAGAGCCGTCTTCCAGAGTGAATTGGTAGGTGGTCTTCTCCAGATCCTGCTCTTTAACCAGTACCCCTTGGAACGCTTCGGGGTTGAAACGGAAGGTGGTGCAGCCCTTCAGACCCTGGTCGTAGGCGTACAGGTAGATATCCTTGAAGTTCTCGTAAGGGTAATCGGTCGGTACGTTGGCGGTCTTCGAGATGGAGGAGTCGATCCACTTCTGCGAGGCGGCCTGGACGTCAACGTGCTGCTGCGGGCTGATATCTTCCGCGGTGATGAAATACTCGGGCAGCTTTTCGTCGGCTTTTTCGCTGTAGGGCATCGCTTTAGGGTTGATCAGTTCACGGTAGGCCAGCAGCTCGTAGGAGAAGACGTCGACTTTCTCTTTGCTCTTCTTGCCTTCGCGGATGATGTTGCGCGAATAGTGGTGTGCGAAGCTGGGCTCAATGCCGTTACTGGCGTTGTTGCCCAGTGACAGTGAGATGGTGCCGGTCGGGGCGATCGAGCTGTGGTGGGTGAAGCGACAGCCTTTGTCGGCCAGGGCTTCGATCAACTCGGCGTCTTCTTCGGCAACCTTCTGCATATAGCGGCTGTACTTGGCGTGCAGTACCTTACCTTTGACTTTGTCGCCGCGCT
>JBALWS010000101.1:0-15937 GCA_036960405.1 Halopseudomonas sp.
GAGGAAGGTTTTCCCCCTGAACCGCTCAATTACCAGAACCCATCGATACGCGGCCAGTGGCACTGCCTGATGACTCAGGACGACCGTGCTATTGATTGGCAGCAGGATTCGACCCAGGCCGTACTTCGCAAAATCCGCGCTGCCGATGGCGTGCCTGGACTGAAGGATGCGATTAATGGTCGCGAGTATTTCCTCTACAACGGCCATGCCGAGGCGCTGCTCAATAGCGATGGCTCGGCGAGTGCTGGTGAGTTGATTGCCCAGCGTGACGGCGCTGTGTGCCGCGCTACAGTCGATGGTGCGGTGTGGATCACTCATCTGCGTCCCGCGCAACCGCAAGCCGGTGAATTTGGCTTTAAGCTGCCTGCCTTACAGGTGCTGGGCGAATATGGCCAGGCGCTAGCCGAATCGTCACTGGCTCCAGAAACCGTGCCTGAAGGTGATAGCTGGCAACAGATTCGCTACCGCGAGCAGTCTGAGATCGGTTACCTAGCGTTTGATTTCTATAACGGCGCGATGTCGACCGAGCAGTGTTTACGGCTGCGTGATGCGGTGGAAGCCGCCAAGTTGAGGCCGATACGGGTGTTGGTGCTGCTCGGAGGTGAGGATTTCTGGAGTAATGGCATCCATCTGAATCAGATCGAAGCGGCGGAGAGTGCGGCCGATGAATCTTGGGCTAATATCAATGCGATGAATGATTTGTGTCTGGCGTTGATCGAGACACCCAACCAATACGTCATCGCGGCGATGCAGGGCAATGCCGGTGCGGGTGGGGTGTTTATGGCGCTGGCTGCCGATCGTGTGGTGGCGCGTGAAGGCGTGATTCTCAACCCGCACTACAAGTCGATGGGTAACTTATACGGCTCCGAATACTGGACCTATCTGTTGCCTAAAAGAGTGGGCGCGGAGAGGGCGGAGCAGCTGACGCAGAACCGCTTGCCGATCTCAACGCGTCAAGCGTGTCAGCAAGGACTGATCGATGGTTGTTGGTCGGGTGAGCGAGCCGGCTTTGTCGCTGAGATACAGATGATGGCGCAAGCGCTGATCGAGGCCGGTAGCATCGAAACGTTGTTGGCCGCTAAGTGTACCAAGCGGCAGCAGAATGAAGCTGAAAAGCCGTTGCAGCGCTACCGCGATGAGGAGCTGGAGCGGATGAAACTGAATTTCTACGGCTTTGATCCCAGCTATCATGTGGCGCGTTACCACTTTGTCGAGAAGTTGCCCAAGGCACGGACCCCATCATTTCTGGCTCATCACCGTCGATCCTAATCCAGGGAGGTCAAATGATCGTTAAAGAGGTGGACTACCAGCAGTATCAAGTGGAGATCCAACGGATTCGCACCGAAGTGTTTGTGATCGAGCAGTCGGTTCCGGAAGATATCGAATACGATGACCGAGACGTGCTCTGTCATCATGTATTGGCGTTCGACGGTGATATCGCAGTCGCAACGGGGCGTATCGATACTGATCAGGGCGGCAAGATCGGTCGGGTGTCGGTATTGGACGGTGAGCGTAGCCATGGTATTGGCGAGCAGGTGATGCAGGCGCTACACCGAATTGCCCGGCGCGCGGGTTTGAATTCGGTGCGCTTGAATGCGCAAGTTTCGGCGCTACCGTTTTACCAGGCGTTGGGCTATCAGGCGGAGGGGGCAGTGTTTATGGAAGCCGGGATCCCACACCAGGCGATGGCCAGGGCTATCGAATAGGTATAGCCATGAATTTAGTCTATCTGTTTAAAATCAATCGTTTTGACGGTGTTCCTCGAGTCCTTCTTGAATTGAAGTAAAGATCTCGTCTACCTGTACTTCTGCATAGCCGTAATGGTCCATGATCTGATCGCAGACCAATTGCCACTCGGGATCGTTGCTGTAGTCGTTGGGATAGTAGACCGCTGATCGAGCCAGCTTCAGTAGGGTCAGCAAGTCGAGCCCGGTGTTGTCCAGTTCGCCAGAGGTGTAGAGGTCATCGACTTCGTGCAGGTAATAGATCACCGATATCATCACCTTGGGCAGGCTCCAGCGTTGGGCCAGCAATGCACCGATGGTGGTGTGGGTGGTCTGGTATCGATCTAGTTCTAACGGCAAGCATTCGCTCCAGCCCTGCTGCTCAGCCTGTGCCATCACCTCGCTGTAATCGGCGAAGCTCTGCGCCATCACCGGAATGCCTGCGCTGTTAAACAGCCCCAGCATGTAGGCGTGGTCGCCTAGTGCAGGTTTCCCCATCGCTTTGGCGGCGATCGAACAGGCGTGGGCGATATCGGTCTGCTGCTGCCAGAATTCGGCCAGCGTTTGTGACTGCGACAGACTGCTGCGTAGCGCAACGGCTTTGACCAGCGGGAAGATACGCTTGAATCCCAGAATCATTACCGCTTGATCGATCGATTTGATCTCCGACGCGCGACGAAAGGCTGCCGAGTTGACCACCTGCAATACCGCCGAAGAGATGCTGATATCTTCGGTAATCGCATGGGCGATCTTGGAAACATCGGGCTCGGGCTGTTTGGCTTCAGACGAGAGCGTTAGCAGCACCTCAGGCCGAGGTGGGATGGTGATGGTCGCGAGCAGCTTTTTTTCTGCATCGGTAATTTCAATTGGCATTGGTGTTACATGCTCTAGGTATCGAGTAGTGGCTGTAAGATAGCGGCTAATCGGGATACAAACCATTACTCAGATCAAGCGAACGGTGATTCTGACAAGGTGTTTGCTTAGTCGTTGAATTTTCCCTGAATCAACCACGCCGTTGCTGCCTGGCAAAGTCGAAAGGTTGTCAGCAAAAGCTTAAGCGGCGATAGTGTGCGATCAGGATAGGATGAAACAGTCAGAGATCATGATCGACGCTATCAACCGAAAAATCATCGCAGCGTTGCAGCAAAATGCGCGCGTCTCTTACGCGGAGCTGGGTAAGCGGGTATACCTGTCAGCCCCTGCGGTGGCCGAGCGGATTCGCAAGTTGGAAAGCGCCGGGATTATCACCGGTTTTACCCTGAAAGTGGATCTGGACAAACTCGGCTATCCGATAGTCGCGTTGGTGCAATGCAAGGTGTTTCGCACCAAGGAACGCGAGTTCAAAGCCAGAATGCTCAATCATGACGAGGTGATCGAGTGCCATAACGTCACTGGCGAGCAGGCTTTTCTGGTCAAACTGGCGGTCGAGTCGATGTCGCAGTTGGACGTCATTCTCGAGTCCTTCTGCGATCTAAGCGACACCAATACCATGATGATCCTCTCCACGCCGGTGGATCGTACCGTGCCGCAAACCTATTTTGAATAGCAGAAGCCTTTAGCTTTGGGCGACCAGCTCCTGCTGCTTGCGTACCGGCCATTGGCTGACCAGCATACCCGCCAGCATCAGCGAACAGCCCAGCAGCTCTTTACTGCCGAAGGTTTCGCCCAGCAGTAGCCAGCCTCCCAGTACCGCAAAGATCGCTTCGGTCGATAGGATCAGCGCGGTGACGCTGGGTTCTATTTTGCGCTGGCCGATGATCTGCAGAGTGCAGGCTATACCACTCGAGGCGATACCGGCGTACAGCAACGGTAGCCAGGCGGCTTGAAAACCGGGCAGGGTGGGAGTCTCGTACAGTAGTGCGGCTAGGGTTGCCCACACTGCGGCGACCAGGAACTGACTGATCGACAGGCCGATGGCATCGACTTTACGCGATAACCAGCCGATCACGATCACATGCGCGGTCCAGAATAGCGCTCCGACTAGCTCCAGGATATCACCGTAAGCCATCGAGAAATCGGGCCCGATCGATAGACTATAGAGCCCGAGCACTGCCAGAATGACGCCGCTCCAGGTTTGAATGTTGGTGCTTTGGCCCAGCAGCATTCCGGCAATCGGTACCATCACGATATACATGCCAGTGATAAATCCGGCGTTACCGGCGGTGGTGTGCAACAGGCCGATCTGCTGGAAGCTGAAACCGCCGAACATGATAGTGCCCGCAACCAAACCGCCCAATAGCAGTGTCCGACCCTGCGGTAGCCGTTTCTTGCCCATCAACAGCCACAGCGGTACCAGCGATAGCGCACCCAATATAAAGCGAGCCGCGTTGAAACTGTGCGGCTCGAGATAGGCCATGCCGGCACTTTGGGCGACAAAGGCAAATCCCCAGATTGCAGCAACGCCAAGCAGTAGCATGTGTGAAGGGGTAATAAACGCCATCGCGGTAACGCTCCGAAAAATAGCCAAATTTGAGCGGCTATTGTAGGCGCGATGGTGTTTGTCGGGTAGTAATTTACTAATGATTGAATGGCTTGGTGCTTATGAAACGATGTTGTTGGCGGTGTTTTGCTTTCGAATCGAAAGTCTTCGTTATAGCTTTCTGATAGCGATGATTAATGCGCTGGCTAATAGCGACTCAAGCTTAGTAGCAGGTACAATGCGCCCCGACATTATCATTAGCTTGCGGCTAGGAGATCGATTTGAGCATTCCCGGTATTGAAGTACATCGCTGTTACGATGACTGGGGCCCGATCCGTGTGTTCGAAGATGGTTTACGTCGCTATCTGGCCTTTGGCGATGACGCCCAGCAAAGCTGTATCGACCTGCTGGAACCGGCAACGTTGGTGTACCAGTACACCCAGGCGATGATGCTGGCGATGCTCTATCACCCTAAACCTAACCGTGTCACCTTGCTGGGGCTTGGGGCGGGCAGTTTGGTGCATAGTCTTCATCAGCTGGATCCCGAGTTACAGCTCGATGTGGTCGAGCTTCGACCTCTGGTGGCGGAGATCGCGCAGCAGTGGTTTGACCTGCCGCAATCCTCACAGCTGGCTCTGCACCTGCAGGATGCCAGCGTTTATATGGCGCAAGCCACCGAGCAGAGTGATCTGATCTTTGCCGATATCTACAACGACAGCGGCATGATCGAGTCGCAGTTAAATGTCGAGTTCCTGCAGCATTGTCATCGTAGTCTCAGCCCAGACGGCGTATTGGTGCTCAATTTGTGGGAGGAGGGGCGCGGCTTGCACCCGTTGGCGATGCAGCGGCTTCACGATCAGTTTGGCGACCAGTGCATGACCTGCTTGGTCGAGGATGGCAACCTGATCGCTTTCGCTTTTAAGGGCGGTGTTCCCCAGGATAATCCCCGGCGGCTTCAGCCTATCGCCAAAAAACTGGGTCGTCGGCTCAATATTCCGCTGCACAAACTGGTCGGGCAGTTGCAACCGGCATGATGCCTAGGGACTTTGTTTCATTGCTGGCTAAAAATGTTGATAGCCTGCTTGCGGCTAGCGTTTAGATCCACCATTGCAGCAGGGTAGTCGTGGCAAGCTATCCGCTCGGTAGCACTGGGTTCGTGTATCTGCCGTGTGTTTAGCGGGCGCAATAGTGGCAGCCAGCGCCGGATGAAATCCCCTCGCGGGTCAAACTTGCGCGACTGGCTCAGCGGATTGAAAATTCTAAAATAGGGGGCGGCATCGGTTCCCGTCGAGGCACACCACTGCCAGCCGCCGTTATTAGCCGCCAGATCACCGTCGATCAAGTGCTGCAAAAACCATCGCTCGCCTTGGCGCCAATCGATCAACAGATTCTTACTCAGCAACATCGCGCATAGCATGCGTAGTCGGTTGTGCATCCAGCCCGTTGCTAGCAGTTGGCGCATCGCCGCATTGATGATCGGGATGCCGGTTTTGCCCTGCTGCCACCTCTGTAAAGCCTCGGGATCATCACGCCAGGGGATAGCGTCCATCTTGGGTCGAAAGGCACGCTGTTTCGAGACGTCGGGATAGCAGGCCAAAATATGTTTATAGAACTCACGCCACAGCAGTTGATTGATCCAGCAGACGATGCCAGCGTTGCCGCTGTCGAACTCGCCCTGATTATGTACCAAGGCCGCATGCAGACACTGGCGTGGAGAGAGCACGCCGCTGTTGAGATAGGCAGACAGGCTGCCGGTTGTATCGAGGTCTGGGCGGTTGCGTTGCTGCTGGTAATCCAGCAGCCTCTGCGTGCAAAAACGTTGTAAGCGTTGCTGAGCGAACTCTTCTCCGGCGGGCCAGAGCGACTGTTGTTGGCTGCTGGGCGGACTGAAACCGTTGACCGACAGCGGAATCTTTTGTTGAATCAAGGTGGATGCGATACCGGTATTTGGCTGCCGAGCGGGGGCAGGAACACAGCTAGGCAGACTGTGGTGCAACTGCTGGTAGGCTTGAACGCGAAAACGACTGAACACTTTGAACATCGTTCCGGTCTGGGTCAGCAGGCTACCCGGCTCAAACAGCAGTTGGTCGGTAAAGCGTCTGCAGTGTAGCCCGGCCTCTTCGAAGCGACGCTGAACCTTTGCATCGCGCTGTTGTTCGTGGTCTCCGTACTCGTCGTTAAACCAGATTCCCTCCGCGTTGAGCTCACGGGCAAGATCGATCAGCGCGGCTGCAGCCATTGACCAACTGTCGATATCTATCAGACGTAGCGGAATATTGCGCTGGGTTAACTGCGTTTGCAGCGTAGCCAGGTTGCGCAGCCAAAAATCGACTTTGATCGCAGCGTCGTGGTGAGCTAACCAGGTGGCAGGGCTGATCAAATAGACGGCGACAACTGGCCCTGTCTGACTAGCGTGCCATAGCGCAGAGTTGTCGTAGCTGCGCAGGTCATTGCGCAGCCAGCATAACTGCATTGGCTTCATCGGTACGCCTCGGCTGTAGTGGTGCGATCGTTTAGAGCTGGTTACCCAAACCCAGTGCTGCCGGGTAGGGGGCTAGATAGCGCTGGCTACGGATGTAGTCGCTGCCATGTTGTTGCACGTAATGGTTTATCAGTGTCAGCGGCGTGGTCAGATTGACTTCACCGCGTCGGTAACGATCGATCACCGAGACGATATCCCGGCGTGCACTGCTGGCGACAGAGCGCTTTAGGTAGCCAAGAATATGCAGCAATACATTGGAGTGGCCGCGACGACCGGCCGGTGTTGCCAGTGCGGCCATAAACCGTTGCCGGTACTGATCGCGCAGCGGCGTGACCGGCTGCTGTGACGACGCTTTGGCCAGCAGTTGCCCTAAGGCGCGGTACTCGATCTGGTTGTGGGCCATCAGCACGTACTTATAGTCGCGGTGAAAACGCATCAGCGTGGCAACGCTGGGCGCGCTATCGACCTGGATGCGAAAATGGTGGTGGGCGAACACGCGCAGCACAAAGTTTTCCCTCAGGCGGGCATCGTGCAAGCGTCCCTCCTCTTCAACCGGTAGATCGGGGAAGCGCTGGCGTAGTGCTCGGGTAAACAATCCCTGGCTGCGTTCTGCCTGCGGATAACCGTTGTCGCGGTAGACTTTGATTCGCTCTAAACCGCAGCTGGGCGAGTTCTTCATCAAGATATAGCCATCGAGCCCCGACAGCGTATCGATAACCGGAGTGATGGCGCGGCTGAACTGCTCGGTGACATCCTGGGTATGATCGTTGGAGAGCACCATTCGCGGTGCGTTTACCTCGCCGACCAAGCGCAATGCGGGGCGAGGGGTGCCAAACCCTGCGGCTTGCTCCGGGCAGAAGCTGCGGAAACTGAAATATTGACTCAGCGCTTGCTGGCACAGTTTTGAATTGCTGTGACCGCCGTTGTAACGCACCGGGTTACCCAGCAGGCAGGCACTGATACCCACCGTTATCGCTGCAGGGAGCTTGGGCTCTTGTCGATCGACAAGCTGAATAGGGATACGCGTCATGGGCCCGGTCCTCATAAGTATTTGTTAATACGCTGGCTGATCTCACTCGATTCGGGTTCGGTATGGCTGCTCCAGCTACCAACCACATTGCCTTGGCGATCGATCAGGTATTTATGGAAGTTCCAGCTTGGGTACTGCTTGGCTTGGCGGGCTAACGCAGCGAAAAAGGGGTGGGCCTTTCCCTCGGCGGCGTGGATTTTTTGATACATCGGAAACTGGACGCTGTAGCTGTCGCGGCAGAAGCTGGCTATTTTTTTCTCGCTACCGGGTTCCTGACCGCCAAAGTCGTTGGACGGAAAGCCAATCACCACCAGTCCCTGATCTTTATATTGTTGGTAGAGGTGCTCCAGCCCCGTGTATTGGTAGGTGTAGCCGCATTGGCTGGCGGTATTGACGACCAAGATTAGTTTGCCCTGATGGGCATCGCAGAGCCGCTCTGAAGCATCGTTAGCCAATCTCTGGAAGCGATGGTCCAGCAGCGCCGGGCAACTAGCTGTGGTGTCTGCCCAAGAGGGTGACAGAGTTGCAAACCAACTGAGGATGACCCATCCGATCGTTATACGGTGGCTTGGCATGGCTAAATCTCCGTGTAGAAGGGCCGGGGGCTGAAATGACTTCCCCTCTCTTGAGTCGCGATCTGATACACCGCCTGTTGGTAGCGGAACAATTCCGGGGTGGTGCCGGCGGAACGGTTTGATTTGTCAGCCGCGCTGGGGAGAGCGCTTTGCATCTGAGTCAATTCTGCGTTCTGTACCTTCGCTGCAGTCGGTTTGAGGTTGGCATGCAGCAGGCTCGCTTCTAACAACAGCAAGGAAGTGGTGATCAGTACGACGGTTGTATCGGTAGACATAGTAATTGCCTCGCTGATAAAGGCGTCAGCTCGTCATCAATGGCGGCGAGTTGAGTCAGAAAACATACTGTACAAATATACTCGGTTATTTGCTTTTGTCTAGGACAAATGACTATAATTGCCAAAAGTCATCGTGAGGTCGTTATGAATCAGCCAGTTAATTTGTTTGCTTCTATCGATGAGATCTCTCGGGATATCGGCGTCGGTAAAGACACGTTACGGGTGTGGGAACGCCGCTATGGCTTTCCTCAACCCATCCGTAATGACAAGGGTGAGCGGAGCTACCCTCGCGAACAGTGGGATCGACTACGTACCATCAGTCGGTTGCTGGACCGCGGCTACCGGCCCGGCAATGTAGTGGCGTTAACAGCCGCACAGCTCGACGCACTGGCGACACAAGAACAGCTGGATACCACGGCTGTAGAAGCCCCGCAGCTGGACGCGTTGATCGACTCGGTACGCCAAGGGGATGTCGGTCAGTTGCAGCAATGCTTGAGCACCAAACTGCAGCAACAAGGTGCGCAGCAGTTTGTATTGAACACAGCGGCGCCGCTGCTGGAACAAACCGGTAACGCCTGGGCTAGCGGCCAATTGCCGATCTATATGGAACATCTGATTACTCATCACCTTGGCCGCACGCTGCAGCAAGCGGCAATAGAATGCCAACCATCCGAGCAAGGGCTGCAGGTGTTGCTGACCACGTTACCGGGTGAGCGGCACGGCATGGGGCTGATGATGGTCGATCTATTGCTAACGGCTCAGGGCACTCGGACCTTCAACCTCGGCGTGGAGACGCCGGTCGATGAATTGATCCGTGCGTGTGAGGCGATACAGCCGCAGGTGTTGGCTCTCTCCTTCAGTTCGGTGCAGAAACGCGCGGCCTTGATCGGTCAGTTGCGCGAGTTAAGCCTGAAGATCCCCGCATCGGTGGTGATTTTGATCGGCGGCGAAGGCGTCGCCAAGCTACGGATGATTCCCCAACGAATAAGGGTAGTAAAGAAACTCGATCAATTAGAGAGCACGCTTAACGCTATTGGTAAACAGATCAAAAACAGCAGTTGATATCAGACGATCACTGGGATCTTTCTCTATTATTGTTGGCATAAGCTAAAGATAATGCCCCAATTGTCCCACCGATGGATCGCCGATGAGTAACCAACGACTGCAAGAAACCCATAAAGACAGTTACCTGTTGTATGGCCTGGGTATGGTTTTATTGTTGGCGGGGTTTATTTTCGCCTACCAGTTTGTCGAGCCGGCACCGCCGAAAGAGTTACGCCTCTCAACCGGTTCGCCGCAAAATGCCTACTACCGTTATGGTGGTCAGTACGCCGAGATACTGGCCAAGCAGGGGATCGAACTCGAGGTGGTCAGCTCGGCAGGGTCGGTCGAAAACCTGCAGCGCTTAGCCGATAATGAGGTCGATATAGCGCTGGTGCAGGGCGGCATCGGTCATCAAGATAGCGCTGAGTTTCGTTCGCTTGGCAGCCTGTATTTTGAACCCTTATGGCTGTTTTACCGTAAGGCTGTGGCGGTCGAGCACCTGACCGATCTCACCGGAAAGCGGATTGCGGTCGGCACCGAAGGCAGCGGCACGCGTCCGGTTGCGCTGCAGTTGCTGCAAGATAACGGCATCGATGCCAGCAGCGCCGAATTGCTGGATTTGAGCAGCGCTGAGGCCGTACAGGCGCTTAGCGACGGTTCTTTGGATGCGCTGTTTATGGTCACCAGTCCGACCTCTAAACTGGTGCAGCAATTGGTCGCGACACCCTCGGTGGGGCTGCTCAGTTTCTCACGCGCCAATGCCTATCAGAGTAAACACAGCTTTCTGTCCAGTGTGACGCTGCCCGAAGGGGTGTTCGATATGGTCAATAACATTCCCGATCGACCGATCCATCTGCTGGCGCCTACCGCAACGCTGGTGACCCGCGCTGACTTTCACCCGGCACTGAGTGTGTTGATGCTGCAGGTCGCCAGCGAAATCCACGGTCAGGGCGGACTGTTTGAGCAGCAGGGGCAGTTTCCGTCGCCGCGTTTTGTCGAGTTTGAACTCAGTGAAGACGCCGAGCGCTACTACCGCTCCGGTCCACCTTTTTTGCAGCGTTACCTGCCGTTCTGGGCCGCTAATCTGATCGATCGCTTGGTGGTGATGCTGATCCCGATTATCACCTTGATGATTCCGTTATCGAAGCTACTACCGCCCACCTATCGCTGGCGCATTCGCTCGCGCATCTACCGCTGGTACGACCAGCTGCGTGATCTCGATGCCCGAACCGACACCGCCAGCAGTGCTAGCGAAATTGACGCTTTGTTAGAGGAGTTGGCCGAGGTGGAAAAAGAGGTACGGCAGGTACCGATACCGAAATCATACGCCGATAATCAGTACAACCTGCGCCTCCACCTGCAACTGATTCGTGACCGGCTGGAGCGCAAGCGTGAAGAGGGCGCTGAATCGACTAGCCTTCCGTAGCCGCTATTCAGCATTACATCTGATGCACGAAGAAGGTACTCGCATGAGTCATAGGGACAGTACGCTTGGCCTCCGACAATTAGCCACTACACAACAGCTAGCTGCAAATTGGTTCCGCTATGTTTTTGAGCCATGACATTTTGTTTTATCGTGGTTGACGATGTACGGGGGTTATAAAGTACTTGCTTGATCTGCTTGCCTGCCGATTTCAGGTATGACTCGACAGCAAGGTTGTGCGGCTTTTTGCCCCAATCTTCGCCAATCACGAAAATATCAGCGTTCAGTTCTTTGCAACCCGAGACATATTCAAGCTCATCGTAGGGGCGCACAATATCAACACAGCGCAACGCTCTTAACATCTCCATTCGTTGCCCAAGCGGAATTACGGGCACATTGGGTTTGTAAGAGTTCACCACGCGATCAGAAGCAACGCCAACGGCCAGAACACCACCTAATGATTTACAGTACTCCAGTAAAGCAAGGTGACCGACATGTAATAAATCAAACGTACCTACGGTATATACAATCATCTGTTATTTAATCCTTCGAAAATAATTATCAGTGCCGTTTGTTATCGACAGTTTTATCTGTGCAAATTTTGGCTATAAAAGCTTCCACGCATAAATGCATGTTATTCCGAGTGTATAAAACGCAAGTAAATAAACATTTTGTGGATTGCCAGAAAATTTTGGCGTTTTGATTTGAGACACATTGAGAGCGGCCAGCCCTAAGGCACTGACATAGAGGACCACTGAGAATAATTCACCCGGGAGAACACTTTCAAAAAGGAAGACAAAAACCAGCGCGATGCTGTTGTTATCCAGCGCCAGCCCTGTGTATTTGGATTCGTCAGACAAGCCAAAAGTACTGAAGTAGCTTAAGCGTATGGCCGCGGCAGCGAGCACGATGAAAGCGGCGGGCAAAAATATGGGATCGAAGTTGCCATAACTAAGCAACAGAATCGCGGGCGTGACGCCATAGCTGACAATGTCTATGAGTAGATCGAGTTGGCCACCAAAAATGCGATCACTGCCTGTGCGCCCCTTCATTCTTCGTGCAACCAGGCCATCGGCCCAGTCAAAGGCAACGGCCCAGATCATGCCGATCATTGCAGCGTAGTAAACGCCAATAATACTGAAATAGATGGCTAATATTGTGCAGGCCAATCCGGCCAGTGAGCACAGATTAGGGAGATCTTTCACATAGGAAATAATGGCGGGCTGCAACGGCAACTCTTGGACTTCTTCATTACCTGTAGTCGTAGTCATGGTGCTCCTAAAAGGAATAAGTACAAATCAAGGACGCACCGACTGCAGGCAAAAAAGCGAGCAGCATCTCTCGGCTCAAAAGAGCAGAGTTACGCTAAAAATCTGGCTGTTCTCATTAAGATAGAGAAACGCAAGTAGCAGGTGCTATGAATCTACTCTAATTCGCTTGTAAGCAAATAGAGTCGCAAATAAGGAGGATAGAGGCGTGTTGGCCAGTAGGCTCGATACAGGGAGGATATCTCCACCACTATACGCTCTATTTAGTCAGGCGCACAGCGGTTAGATTTGTTATTTGTATCGTCTTGTATGGCTTAGACTTTATTTCCTGCGGAAAGATCTTTTTGGCGATATTAAATTCGCTGAGTAAAGGTCTCTGCTAAATAGGGGAGCTGCAAGTTGCTGATTTTTGTTTTTCCAGCCCCCAGTTTTGTTGGCATCCATCGTAGTTGGGCTTAAAGTTGAGGCCTTGCTAAGCTATTTGGCCAGCTTACACTCCAGAACACCTTGTTGGCCCTCTTTCTCAGACATCAGTTCAAGGTTAGCCCCGCCGATAAACGCCCCCATCCTTATGTACTGTCTGACGTAGTAATTCTTGCCGCTTTCAGTCATTAGCTTCATTAGGTTGTCACTGAACTCAGACTCGGTGGATAGCTGATGTTCGCCTGGCGCAATATCCTGATAAAAATAGGTCTTAGGCGCCGTTTCACCAATCATTTCACCATCGATATAAACGGTCTTCTTCAGGGCGGCGCCTAGCATCGAGTCTCGGTAGAGATAGAGCCCGGCTTTTCCCTCAGGCGGGGCGTTAAACTCTTTTCTTGCCAGGTCTTCTTCAACTGACTCCATTGGCACCGACGCGCAACCGGTCAAATAGGCCGATGCGACAACCGTTAATGCGGCAATGATTTTTTTAAACATGTTAACTCCATTTATCGGTGGGTAGGGTGTTGCGGGAGCACAATACAGCGCAACATTTTAGTGTTGCCAGTCCGTTATTGCGCGGCCGTTGATGCTCTTAGGTATTAATCGAGGAAATCAAAAATGGAGGGTAATTCAATGTCGGGCCACTCGAGCCACGACAGATCCATATCGAACCAGTCATCGGAGGCGCCGTCGGTCAGTGCTGAGGTCATCTCCGACTTCATCGCGGCGTAATCGCAGGATTCACCGATCGAGTCGTGGTAGCTGTTGAAGTCCGTTGGCGAGGTATACAGACACATCGCCCAGCAGTGCCAGTCAATGTCGTAGCGACTCTTCGCCGATGCCTGCTTGACCTGCGCGGGGGTATAAAACTTTCTCTTGCCGTTATCGCGGACAAGAATTTCGCCAATCTCTTTACCGTACAGTTTTTTGTCGGTGGGTGGTGATGCGCATGATGTCATGGTTCTTCCTTGATTCTTAGATCCGTAATTAGCAGTTTGTTTGCAGCAATGCCTTGTTATGTCGCGACTGCATAGGATGAAACTTCAATTAAATTTTGGTCGGGGTCTCTGAAATAAAAGGACTGGATTGACCCCGTTGCACCGGTGCGAGCAACAATGCCCTCTATAATGTTTATGTCTTTAGCTGAGACTTGATCGTATGCATCTTGAATAGGCAAATGGGTAATAAAACAAATATCTGCCGAACCTGAAGTGGGGAACGCTGCCTTTGGCTCAAACTCATTGCCTAGCTGATGTAGATTGATTTTTTGTGACCCACAACTTCAACGCAACCCTACCTTCAGCAAAGACTTCTTTCTCCATGCCAAGGATGTCCGTATAGAAACGAACCGTATCGTCAATACTTCTGACGGTGAGCACTAAATGGTCAAGGCTAGCAATCACTGCGAATTATCCTTAACGTCATAATTACGCTCCCATTATGACAAATACTATAAACAGTAAAAACATTATCACCATAACAGGGTGAGATATTTTTTCGAAATACTTTAAAGCCTGTGGACTGTCTAAGGTGCCCACTGCGTTATAGGCTTCTTCCGCCTCGATAAAAGTTTGCTGTTTTACTTTAATAGCCGAACCATTAATTATGGATTCTCTGTGTTCTTCAATTTCATCCATGCTGAGAAAATTTAAATAAGGATCTTCTTCACTAAAACACATGATAATTGAATTAATCACATCGGTATTTGAATGAGGCGTTCTTAAACATTCTCCACACTCATCTAGAGCTTTTGTTTTATTGCTTCCACAATAGATGCAAACACTTATCATTATTTATGTGAACCACTTAGTAAATGTAACGCCGCGTTAACTGGCATTTTAAAGTGTGCGGTAGCGAAACGGAAGCATGTTTTAAAATGTTTGAGTTGATTGCCTTATTAGATCTCACAGGCGAAGTTCCATATCTATACGATGCATGTCTGGCCCCCAGCCATTGTCGATAACGGCGACCTCAACGGCCCCAAACTTGGCAAAGAACGGTGCCGATTTGTGGCTTGCTGCAATGGTTACCAAGCTCACCCCTGAAGTACGTGCTGAAGTAGAGATTCGGTCCATGATAGCGGAACCAATACCCATCCCGTGTGAACGAGGGTTGAGCAATATCCAATTTAGACTTTTTTGCTGTAAACCATGACCTACCTGTCCGAACGCCCCTACGACTTGCCCTTCAGCTAAGCACAGCTCGTAGCTGTGCGGGTTGGTGTCAAGAAAGCTGGCATAGTCGAGACGTTCATTTGGTGCGAAGAACTCCGGACAATTCGAGTCAAAGAGACCGAGGCAGGCCGGTTTGTCGGTGGGAGAATATGGTCTAAAGGTGGTTTTTGTTTTCACGACCGTTGCTCTAGTAATATTGCTGGCTTGATATCCAACAAGCGGGTGCCTTTAAGACAATCAAGCCCTCTTACTGAGACAACACCGTTATCAACTTTTTCAATAGGCAGAGTAGCGGCCCCTATCGGATTAGGCCGATGAGGTGACCTTAGCGCGAAAGTGCCTGTTGACCCGCTACCATTAGCAGAAGACTGCTCTGTTGAGATTCTGTCTGTATCCTTAAACCAGTACAGAATCAGTATTTTTTGCCCTGGTTCAAGCCCAGATAAGCCGTCTTTAAATTCATCATCAAGTACTAATTAGCAGAGAGGACCATTTAGGCCAACGTTGTTTGGGCAATCCTCTAGAGCTTCATACGGGGTATCGATATGGCCGATAAATTTTAGTGTCGGATTCATCTGATTACACTCTAAAACACGTAACGCCGCGTTCACCAGCTAGTCCGGTGCAACGCTTTGTTAGCCTTGCTCTATTTTCTCGATTAAAGAATTGGCCAAATCGTTTGTAGAACATCTTCGAAGATCAATGTGCCCGATATTTGATGACAGACCAACAATTGCTACATCATCAATCTTTACAGGTAGTAAATACGTTTCTGTTCGCTTCCCTCTTGCTTCCTTTCCAATTTCAAATTCAAAGTTGGTCCAATCTTTTTCAGGATAATTGTTCGAAAGAAATATAACCATATACTGTGCATCGTTCGCATATACATCTGACAACTTCAATCTTAGATCTGCACCCCATAACTGATGCTGGACATCAAAATCATAAAAAACCGTGTAGCCAGAGTCATTTAATATATCCTTGACTTCCTCTACAACCTTTCTGTCTTCACCTGCAAATGAAACCGCAACATCCCATGGATACCGCGAATTCAACTCCCAAGTGCGACACTTCCCTATACAGCCTGAAGTAATTCT
>JBALWS010000102.1:0-15761 GCA_036960405.1 Halopseudomonas sp.
AGATCGCGCGGGGAGGGTTACGTTGGTCTGACCGAGCCGAGGACTATCGCACCGAGGTGCTGGGATTACTCAAGTCCCAACAGGTGAAAAATGCAGTGATCGTGCCGATGGGAGCCAAAGGAGGCTTTATCTGTCGGCGTCTGAACGATTCGATGTCTTCGCGTGAGCGGCTAGACGAGGCACGAGGTTGTTATCAAGATCTAATCAGTAGCATGCTTGATATCACCGACAATTGGCAACACGATCAAGTTCAGCCGCCTGCACAAGCCGTCTGCTACGACGAAGATGATCCCTATCTGGTGGTGGCAGCGGATAAAGGCACCACCACGTTTTCTGATAGCGCTAATACGATCTCGGCTCAGTACCAATTTTGGTTGGGTGATGCGTTTGCTTCGGGGGGCATTCAGGGCTACGACCACAAGGCGATGGCGATTACCGCGCGAGGTGCCTGGGTCTCGGTTGAGCGCCATTTTAGAGAGCAAGGGATCGATAGTCAGCAAGGTGTCAGTGTTGTCGGTATTGGCAGCATGGCGGGTGATGTATTTGGCAATGGCATGCTGTTATCGAACCAGATCAAGTTAGTTGCGGCGTTTAATCAGCGGCACATCTTTATCGACCCCAACCCCGATATGGCCTCGTCACTGGCTGAACGCAGGCGACTGTTTGAGCAAAGCCATGCCGGTTGGGATCACTACAACCCCAAATTGATCTCCGAGGGCGGCGGCGTATTTAGCCGCAGTGCCAAGGTGATCTCGATCAGTCCACAGATGCAGCAGTGTTTGGGCATTGCTAGCCCGCATCTGACTGCTAATGCGCTGATCAGCGAGTTGTTGAAAGCCCCGGTCGACTTGCTGTGGAACGGTGCAGTGGGAACCTATGTTAAAAGTCGTGCCGAGACCCAGGCGGAGGTGGGTGATAAGGCTAATGATAGTGTTCGCATCAATGCCGACCAGCTTCGTTGCAAGGTGGTGGTTGAAGGCGGAAATCTCGGCTTGACCCAGCGTGGACGAATAGATTTCGCCCTAGCTGGTGGCGCCTGTAACAGTGATTTTATCGATAACTCGGCCGGGGTGAACTGTTCCGATCATGAAGTGAATATCAAGATCCTGCTCGATGCTCAGCAGCGTGCGGGTGAGCTGACCTTCAAGCAGCGCAACACGCTGTTAGTGTCGATGGCGGATCAGGTGGTTGAGCAGGTGCTGACGGATAACTTTCAACAATTTGAAGCGATCAGCATGGCGCAGGCGCAGTCGCATGAGCGTACCAGGGAGTATCGCCGCTATATCCAGTCGCTGGAGAAGGATGGCGTACTCGACCGGGAGCAGGCCTCGATTCCCGATGATGAAACTTTAGATAAAAGGCGCCAACAGGGGCAGGGGTTAACGCGGCCTGAACTGGCGGTGTTAGTCTCCTTGACCAAGGGGCAGCTAAAGCAAACGCTGTTGGATTCTAGCCTGCCCGACGAAGCCTTTGTGCAACCTATATTGCAGCAAAGTTTTCCGCAATTACTGGTGGATCAGTTTGCTGAGGTGCTGGATCAGCATCCGTTGCGACGCGGTTTAATCGCGACTCGGATCGCTAACACGGTGGTCAACCATATGGGAGTGAGTTTCATCCAGCGCATGCAAGGCACGGCATCGGCTGATACTGCGGATATCGTGCGGGCGTATTTGTTGGCCAGCGACATCTATGATCTGCCTGGACTCTGGCAACAGATCGAGGCGTTGGAGTCGTTGGGGGTGCGCCGCGAAGTGCAGATGCGGATGCTGTTGGAATTGCAGCGGCTGATTCGTCGTGTGGCGCGCTGGTTGTTGCGTAATCGACACCCATTGCAGCTCAGTGATGCCGAGCGAAACCATATTCAACCAGTGATTAAGCAGCTGGTGGATCGAATGGGCGACTGGTTGCAAGGTAGCCCGGCGCAGGCTTGGAAAGATCGCTTCTATTTTTATTCGCAGGCAGGAGTACCCGACCGTTTGGCAAAAACCATCGCCGGTACGACCGTGTTGTACGCGGCACTGGGTATGACCGAAATTGCCGACCAAGGCACCGAATTACAGCCGGTGGTCGAGGTCTACTGTTTGCTGGGCGAGCGGTTGGAGTTATTTTGGTTCTCACGCACCATAGACGCTCTGGGGGTGGCGAACCATTGGCAGGCGAGTGCGCGTGAAACCTTGCGCGATGAATTAGAGCAGCAACTACGGCGCTTAGGCGTTTCAGTTTTGCAGGAGGTAGGAAAGTATCGCGATTCGGGCCAGTGTTTTGATGCCTGGATGACCCAGCACCAATTGCGAATTACCGACTGGCTCAGTATGCTAGCCGAGCTCAAAAGCAGCGACCGACAGGATTACGCGATGTATACCGTGGTAACCCGGCGATTGGCCGAAATCGCCGTAACCGGTTAAGTGTAGAATTAGCGGATAGCCTCGAGGCGGTCCTTCAAACAACGAATTAGCGATGCAAAAAATCACCATCGACCTTCGGGTTAGCGCCGATGAGTATCTCAAGTTTTACCGTGGAGAAGCGGATGTCGTGACCTGCCGAGCCCGCGATGGTCGTCGGATTCAGTTTCCGGTTAAGATTCTCAATCCCTACTTGACCCGTGACGGGGTCAGCGGCAGTTTTGAGATCCAGTTCGATAACCACGGTAAGTTTCAGTCGATCGAACGCCTCTAACGACTTCTACAAAGATCAATTCCTCCTCAATGGGTTAGCATCCGTAGCGGCTTTTCGTATAATGCCCCGCTTAACTGGGAGCCCGCTATGTCATTTACCTTTCTGCAATCACTGTTGTTTCGTCTAGAGCCCGAAACGGCTCATTCATTATCGATGTTGGGGCTGGACCTCGGCGAGGTATCGGGGCTAAGCCAGCTACTGCTAAAAACGGTCGAGGCACCGGTAAAAGTGATGGGGTTGGACTTTCCGAATTCGGTCGGTCTGGCTGCCGGGCTCGACAAAAATGCTGAGCATATCGATGGCTTAGCGGCGCTGGGGTTTGGTTTTATCGAAGTCGGTACCATCACCCCGCGGCCACAATCGGGCAATCCCAAGCCGCGTTTATTTCGAATCCCCGAGCATCAAGCGATCATCAACAGGATGGGGTTTAATAATAAAGGCGTGGATTACCTGCTCAAGCAGGTAGATAACAGCCGTTTTGATGGCATCCTGGGGATCAATATCGGCAAAAACTTCGATACCCCGGTCGAGCGTGCCACCGATGATTACTTGCTGTGCCTGCGGAAAGTCTACAGCCGGGCTAGCTACATAACGGTTAATGTCTCTTCGCCCAATACCCCAGGTCTTCGCTCACTGCAGTTTGGCGAATCCTTGAACAGTCTGCTGGACGCGCTGAAGCAGGAACAAACCAAACTGGCCGATTACTACGGCCGCTATGTACCGATCGCGGTCAAGATCGCTCCCGATATGAACCAAGAGGAGGTTGGGCTGGTTGGGCAAGCGCTGGTTCAGTACGGCATGGATGGGGTTGTAGCGACCAACACCACGCTCGAGCGAACTGGCGTTAAGAGTTCACCGGTGGCCGATGAAGCGGGAGGTTTAAGTGGCGCGCCTTTACGTCAGAGCTCCACCGAAGTGATTCGGAGCTTGGCTAAGGTTTTGGATGGCCAGCTACCGATTATAGGTGTCGGTGGGATCTGCGATGGTGCTGCCGCGCGTGAGAAAATCGAAGCGGGTGCTGCGTTGGTGCAGGTCTACAGTGGCTTTATCTATCGCGGGCCAAAACTGGTTAGCGAGGCCGCTAATGCCATTGCTACTATGCGTTGAGGCGCGGTTAACGATCAGACTACAGAAAAAACACGGGGCCCTCAGGGCCCCGTGATCACAATTAAGCGCCTGCCCCAATGGTAGGAGCGCAGTGTAAGTTAGAGATTCCTTGGTATCCGTCCCAGAAGTCTGAACGCCCTTGGCGCCAACCAGTAATCCAATGGTGGCGGTTGTTGCCAACGGGGGTGGGACAAGTGTCTTTAGATTTGCCTGATACACCGGCTTGATAGCCGCGTGAAAAAGCTCGAGAGGTTAGATCGCGTTTTTGTCTCTTCATTCAATAGCCTCGTTGTTCTTGTGAGTGGGCCCGTAAACCGTAGGGAGGTTTCAGCAAGCCCAGGTACTCGGTCTATTCATGCGTTGAGAACTGCGGGCAGCAACGACTGCCGTTAGCAAGGTTGGCGCGTTAGCCAACAAGTAAATGTTTATCGGATTCGAAAGCCGTTGTCGATAACAATATTCATAAAACGTTTGGTATTTTTCGATTTTATAATTTTCTATGCAAAAAAGTTTATATTAAACAACTAGCTAACGTGAGTCGGCTGGGAGGTTCTAGAAAGTGAATTATTTTTAATAAACTTGATTCATTGTCGAATCTGCTTCAAGGATATCGCTCTTTTTAAGGGCATAAATGCTATCATCCGCGCACCATGCGTGCTGGTTTTAGCGCGTCAAATCAGCTCTTTACTGTTTGGGTAATAAATTGTCTCAGCCAATTGAAAATACACGCTTTTTTGCAACCTGTCCGAAAGGGCTTGAGTTGCTGTTGGCCGATGAGCTGGAAGCGCTAGGCGCGATCCAGACAAAAACGACCGTCGCCGGAGTCTACTTTCAAGGCGGCTTAGAGACCGGCTATAAGGCCTGTCTCTGGTCGCGCTTGGCTAACCGTATCCTGCTACCGTTGGCGAGCTTTTCGGCCGAGTCGGCCGATGAGCTTTACCAGGGTGTACAGCAGATCGATTGGCTCGATCATATGCGCTCTGAAGGTTCGATGTTGGTCCATTTTACCGGCACCAATCGGGCGATAAAAAATACCCATTTCGGTGCGTTGAAGGTCAAAGATGCGGTCGTCGATCAAGTTCGCAGCCTGACCGGGCAACGGCCTTCGATCGACAAAGAGCGGCCTGACCTACGGATCAATCTGCACTTGGCACGGGGTGAGGCGCACCTGAGTCTGGACCTGTCGGGCGAAAGCCTGCACCGCCGTGGCTATCGTAAACAGGGTGGTGCTGCGCCGTTAAAAGAGAACCTGGCCGCAGCGTTATTAATCCGCAGTGGTTGGCCAGAGCTGGCTGCAAAGCAGTGGCCGTTGATTGACCCGATGTGTGGCTCGGGCACCTTGCCTATCGAAGCTGCTTTGATGGCCGCCAATATCGCTCCCGGACTGTTGCGCAGAAGTTTTGGTTTTGAGCGCTGGATCAAGCATGACAACAGCCTGTGGCAAGGCTTGGTGTGGGAGGCGGAGCAGATACGTAGCGCTGCCAAAGAGCGTACCGATCTACCCGAAATTCACGGCTACGATGCCAGCCCTAAAGCGGTCTCGATCGCTAAGAACAATGCCGAACTGGCTGGCGTCGAAAGTTGGCTACGAATCTCGCACCGTGAACTGGCGCAGCTCAAGCCGTTGACCCATAAAGCGAACCTCGATCAAGGCTTGCTATTGACCAACCCTCCCTACGGCGAGCGTCTGAGCGAGCTACCGGTGGTGCGCTATCTGTATCAGCATCTGGGCGATGCGCTTAAATTGCACTTCCAGGGGTGGAAAGCGGCGGTGTTTACTGGCAACCCTGAACTGGGCAAAGCGGTCGGTATCCACTCGGCGAAACAGTACAAACTGTTTAACGGCACCATCCCCAGCCAACTGATATTGTTCGATGTTCAACCCGATCAGTTTCTGGCATCACGAACTGATTCGCAGCCCGTCGATGGCCGACCCGCCGAGAAACAGCCCGAGGATATGTTCTCTAATCGACTGCGCAAGAATATGAAGCAGTTGGATAAGTGGGCCAGAAAACAGAAGATCGGTTGCTACCGGCTGTACGATGCCGATATGCCCGAGTATGCGGTGGCGATCGATCGCTACAACGACTGGCTGCACGTGCAGGAGTACGCGCCGCCAGCCACGGTCGATCCGGTCAAAGCCGATGAACGGTTAAAGCTGGTGATGAATGTGTTACCGGCGGTGACCGGCGTGCTGCCCGAGCGGATAGTGCTCAAGCAGCGTCGTCGCCAAGAGGGCAAAGCGCAGTACCAGCGGATGGCGCAGCAGGGAGAGTTCTTCGAGGTGGAAGAGGGTGACGCTCGGTTACTGGTCAACCTGCACGACTACCTCGATACCGGTCTGTTTCTGGATCACCGGCCGATCCGCAAGTGGATCTTCGAGAGCAGCCGCGGCAAGCGTTTCCTGAACCTGTTCAGCTACACCTCGGTTGCCACGGTGCAGGCCGGTCTAGGTGGTGCCAGCTCGACTACAAGTGTCGATATGTCGGCAACCTACCTGGAGTGGGCGCGTAAGAACTTCGCATTGAATGGTATGAGTGAAAAGCTCAACCTGACCCTGCAGGAGGACTGTGTCGCCTGGCTGAGGGAGGCATCAACCAAGCAGACCGCCAAGTACGATTTGATCTTTATGGACCCTCCGAGCTTTTCTAATTCGAAGCGGATGCGGGATGTGTTCGATGTGCAGTCTGATCACGTGGTGTTGATTGAGCAGGCGATGAAGTTGCTTGATCAGGGTGGGGTGCTGATCTTCTCCAATAACCTGCGCAAGTTTAAGATGGATCTGGAGGCCTTAGCCCAGTATGAGGTGAAGGATATTACCGGTATGAGTCTGGATAAGGACTTTGAGCGCAATAAGAAGATTCATAATTGCTGGAAGATTACCAAGGGGTAATTGTTCTACTTTTTGAGTTTTACTGAGGGTTATGGTTGCGCGCTCGAGTGAGCGTAAACCACGCCTCCCCAAAAAAATATCGTAGTAACTTCAGAACAATTCCCAACTGATCTTCAAATTGAGATGAGTAATCGAACAAAAAAAGCCGCGACTCTGTACTGACAAGAGTCGCGGCTTTTTGGTTTTCAGGGCTACTTACATTAACGCTCTAGATTACGTTCGATCGCATCGAGGAAACCACACATATCCACCACCTGCTCGGTTTCGGGGTTGGTGGTCTTGCCTTTCAAATCGCCGGTAATGACGCCCTGATCAACGGTATCGATCAGCGCTTGTTTGAGCTTCAGCGAGTAATCGATCAGCGGCTGGTTGGTCTCACGCTTGCCGAGCGTTTCCAGTGAATTGGCCACTGCGTAGAGTAGCGCCGAGGAGTTGAAGATCGACTCCTTGCCTTCGCTCTCAAGATAGCGCAGATAGAGGTCGTGAGCGGTACCGTGCGGGGCTTCGAACAGCATGGTGCCGTCGGTGCTGGCGATGATCGAGCTGGCGGTGGCCAGGCTACCACCCAGGGCGGCGGAGATATCGGAGAAGATATCGCCATCCAGGTTCAACGCCGGATAGAGGGCGTAGCGGGCCGGATCGGAGATCATCTTCTTGAGCTGCGCCGAAGGCCGCATGATCATAAATGACGGCGGTGCGGTGTTGTTCTGAGCCAGCTCTTTACGGGCCTCGACGATGACGTTACTGAACACATCGTCGTACTCCATGTATTCGCGCTTGAGACCGAAGTAAACCTCTTTGTTGTTGAACGAGGCGTCTTCAAATACCTGCATCACCCAGTCTTTGATCGCTTTACGGTCGTTGGACATCAGCAGAATCGGGTCGCCGGCCTGGACTTCACGGGCGTGCTTCTCTTCACCGTCGACGATCACCTTGATAAGGCCGTCTTCGGGTACCGGCATGTTGAAGCTGCCGTATTGGTCGCCGCCGCCAGCGCTCATCCGCGAGATCGAGGTATGGGTGTCGCGGTTGGGGATACCGTACTTCTTCAGCGTGTTCACCAGCTTGAACAGCTTGCGGCCGGTGGTGTTGTCGGGCACACCCCACAACGCGCGTTCGGGCGGGTTGGCGATGATCCGTGCGGCCTGTGCATCGATCAGCTCGTAATGGTAGTCAATGCCGGCGGTTTCGAATAGGGATTGGTATTCGTTGTAATAGATCTTTTCGATCGCCGCTTTCATGACGCCGTCGTAACCGGGGATAACAGTGTCTTTAAGGCCCAGGTAGGCATCGCGTTTCTCAACCAGCGCACGCTGGAAGAACTTGTGAGCCCAAGCGCGAACATCGTCCAAGTCGTTGGTTGCCAGCAACCAGGGGTCGCCGATCTTGATCTTGCGCCGGTGCAGCTCGACCGGGTCGCCACTCTGGCCGACAAACATCAGCTTTACGATGCCGGTGGCTTTGGAGAGCTCGTTAAAGCTGTGTTTGTTACCGCCGCGCTCCATGGTATCAACGTCGATATCTCGACCGATCCAGTTGGGCGGATTCTGAGTCAGATTGCGGAACTGGATATCTTCGCGAGTGATGTTGCCCGCGATCCCTTTGCGGATCGCACCGTTGGGCGACTTGGTGGCCAGCTTATCGAGCTCGGCCTCTTTGATGTCGGGGTATTTGGCCAGCAGTTCATCGAGCTGAGCACGGTTGACGGTCATACCGGCATTTTTGATCCCAACACCGTGGGTCTTCAGCGCGTCGATGGCGTCGCGAACGGCTTGACCGTTGCTGACCAGCCGGTTCTCCGCAGTCAGGTCGACCTCAACCAGATCGATATCCAAGCGAGAGGTGACAAACTGCTCCAGAATCCGGTCAAACGCGACCTGGGCCATTTCGTCTCCGTGTAGGATTACCAGCGGTTTTTCGACTGCAATCTTGTTACTCATTAACCTCACCCTGTTGTCCATATAATTATTGCGGGAGATTTTGAGCTACAACGCAGTTTTTGCCCATTCTACGTTAGTGAAGGGCGGCAGCTTTATTAGCTGTTTGGTTGATCGTTATGGTTGGGGTCTGCGAGGTAGAGAAGCCAACGGCAGCTCAACTTTGACTCGAAAACCGCCGCTGTCGGAGGCCGGAGAAAAGCCGATCTCGCCCTGATAGCTATCGACGATCATCTGGCAGATCGATAAGCCCAAACCGTGGCCTTCGACCGACTCGTCGATCCGTACGCCGCGTTCGGTTAGTTGCAGGTACTGCTGAGCCGATACTCCATGGCCATCATCGTCGATCATCAGTCGGCAACAGTCGTTGTCGATAGCCAGCTTCAGTTGCACGGTTGTGGCGCCAAACTTACAGCCGTTGTCGAGCAGGTTGCCGATCAACTCAAGCATGTCGTCGCGATCGTAAGGCAGCTCTTGTGGCACTGATTCGTTATCAAATAGCAGGGTTAAGTCGATATTGGGGTAGATCCGCTCTAACAACCGGATCAGGTGCGGCAGCTCCTCTACGGGTTTAAAGCGGCGTCCTGGCTGAGGGCTACCAGCGATACGGGTGCGTTTGAGTTCGCGCTCGGTGAGTTGCTGAATCTGCGCCAAGGCCTGTTCGTACTCGGCTCTTGTCGCTGCGGGCAGAGCCTGCCCCAAGGGCTGAAGCCGCTGCAGTATCCGTTTGAGTTCATGGGCCAGGTTGCCCATCGAGGTGCGCGAGCGGTTGATGCGCTGCTGCAAGCGTTGGAGTAAATGGTTGATCTCGCTGGTTAGCGGTTGAATCTCACGCGGTACCTGCGTCGACAGGGTTTCGATCTCGCCCTGTTGTAGTTGCCCAATGGCGCGCTGAACCGCATTGATCTGAGCGAAGCTACGCTTGAGTAGCGTGCGCTGTAGTAGCACCAGCAGAATCAACGCTAGCCCCATAACGCCGTAGCCAATGATTGAGAAACGCCGCCACTGCTGCTCAAACGGGGCGATATCTTCGGCGATCCAGAGGCTCAACGGTTGCCCCTGTAGCTCGATGCTTTGCTGCCAGATCAGCCAATGCTCTGGGTCTTGGCGCAGTTGGCTGATCTGACTTTGGCCGGGTGCAATGTTGGGAGGTGTAGGGGTGCGGTCCCATAGCGAACGCGAGCGGATCTTTTGCTGCGCCGATTGCAGTTGAAAGTAGTGGCCGGACTGAACCCGTTGGTAGATGGCGGGCAATCGTTGCTGGTCGAGTTGCCAGACGCCTTCGCGGGACAGACTCAACGCGTTGATCAGGCTGTCTGCATCGTGTTGTAGACGAGTGACGACAAAATCGCGACTGATCCGCCCGACCCCGTAGTCCACCAACAGCGCCAATAGGGTCATCACCAGCAACAGCGATAGTACCAGTCCGGTACGGATGCGTGCTTCGATCGAGATCACGGTGGCGGAGTTCCCAGCCGGTAACCCTGGCCACGACGGGTTTCGATGACCGACTTGCCGAAACGACGTCGTAACCGGTTGATATAGACCTCGACCACATTAGAATCGCGCAGCAGATCTTCTTCGTAGATATGCTCGCTGATTTCGTTCTTGGATAGCAGTCGTTGCGGGTTCATCAGTAGCAGGCGCATCAAGCGGTACTCGATACCGGTCAATTGCTGCGGCGGTTGCCCCGCAACACAGGCTTGTTGGGTATCGGCATCGAGACATATCCCGGCGCATTCGAGCCGGTTGGTGGCGTGGCCATGATGGCGGCGGATCACCGCTTCGAGTCGGGCCAGCAGCTCTTCGGTATGGAAGGGTTTTCCCAGATAGTCGTCGGCACCAGCCTTGAGCCCATCGACCCGTTCTTGCCAGCTATCGCGAGCAGTGAGAATCAGCACAGGGGTGTGATTGCCCTCAGCGCGCCAATGATCCAGGACCTCCAAGCCAGAACGCCCGGGCAACCCCAGGTCCAGCACCACCGCATCGAACGGCTCTTCGTTACCGAGGAATTCGGCGTCTATGCCATCGTGGCTGAGTTCGGTAGCATAACCGGCTTGGCTCAATGCCTGCTTGAGCGTGCTCGCCAGCGGTTTGTCGTCTTCGACCAGTAATATTTTCATGCTGCGATCCTTGCCCGTGCTGTAGCTGGTTGAGCCGTCGTCAACGACTGGTGATAGCGCTGTGTATGGGAAGGGCTCATTCCTGCCCCAGCCATTCGCCGCTCTTGGCATCGATCAAGTATTCACGGACCACTCCCTCAGCGTCGATCAGCTCCAACTCGTAGACCAAACGACCGTGTTCGTGCTCCAACTCCAGGTCGATCAGGCGTCCTTGAAGTCGATCGCGGTGGCGCTGCAACAGTGTCTGCAGCGGCACTATTTCGCCTCGCTCGATCAATGCTAAGACATCGTCTTGATCGAGCGAATCGGCTGCCGTCGAAGCGGTCATTCCCAGCCCTGCAGCTAGCCCTATAGTTAGCCATAGCGCTAAGTACCGTCGTCGCTTAATCTTCCCAGCGACCATAGCCGGGTATCGCGACCTCATCCTCATCAAAACTCCCTTGTACGGCTTGGTGGTGACAACTGTCACATTGACTGAATGAGCCGACCTGTTCATTACCCTCGACCATTCGGGTCGGGACTTCGTCGTGCTCCTTAGTAAAAAAGGGTAGTTCGGTAATTCGCAGAGTCACGCTGTTGGTGCCATTTTTGGCGATATAGCGCTGATTTTTATAGCCACTGTTGTCGGCGGCGTAGCGGCTCAGGTAGGCGGTAATCTGTGTCTGCTCGGGGCTGTCTATCTCGGCATTTTCACCAAAATGGTCGTCCAGCCCCGTCATGATCGCTTGCCAACTGTTTGAGCCTAGCAGTTGCGGTGGGTAGGCCAGGTGACAAGCGCCGCACTCTTCAACATACAGTGGATCGTTGGGTGAGCGTTGCCGACCGAAGTGGCTTTCGTCATGATCATCGTGTTCGCGCTCGTAGTTGCCACGATCCGCCAGTACATCGCTGGTTGATACCCCCCAGAGTCCCACGCCCAGCGCCGCGCTCAAGAAAATCCCTCCAACGGCCCAGCGCCAGCTTGATAGTTGCTCTTTCATCGTTATCTCCTTTATCGATTCGGTTATTGCTGGCTCAACCAGAGCAGAAAGTCACCTTTCTCCTGCGCCGTGCATTCGCGGCCCAGGGTCCATTTACAGTTTCGCTTGAGCCACTTTTTGATGGTTTTAACTTGAGTCAGCCGTTTCGGGTTCGCCGATGGAGCCAGCGGTTTGATCGGCTTGCGGGTTTTCTGGTGCTGGCCCGAATTGCTCGGATCGCCGCTATGGCAACTGCCGCAGTGGCGTCCCGCGTTTTGGCTACTCCAGAGTGCTTGCCCGCGTGCAGCGGAGAATTCATCGGCACCGAGTTGGCGGTATTCGGTTAGCAGTTGCGCGACCGGATCGGCTGCCGCCAGGGTTGGGTTTGATACCCAAAACAGCGGGGCGGCGACGACCCCCGAGAACAGTAGTGGCGCCAGCAGAAGGCTGATGCGAGGCCTCTTCATAGCGGTTTCTCCTGTTGAGGGCGTTTGCGACCGTCGATCATTGCTTTGATTAGGTTTTCACGGTGGACAACACTGCTGACGATGACACCGGCCAGATGGATCGCCACCAGAAGCAAGCAGAGGTTAGCTAGTGCTTCGTGGATCTCTTCCATCCAGTCACCAGAGAAACTAGCGAAGAAGGTGTCCGCCAGCGGTCCTAGCCCTTCGCTGGCCAGCGTCGCCATGCCGCTGAAGGCGGTTAGCAGCAGCGCCAGCAGCATCACCACAATCATCATCCCTCCTGCCGGGTTGTGACCCTGATAGTGCTGGGGTCGCCCTCTGAGCATCGATTTGAGGTAAAGACCGACAGTGCTCGGCGTGGTGACAAAATTGCTGAAGCGAGCGTAGCGGGTACCGATCAGACCCCAGCAGAGGCGGAACAGTAGCAAGCCGCTGATCGCGTAACCGGAAAAACTGTGCAGGTAGAGCCAGTCGTCTTCGGTGATAAAGGCGATGACGAAAAAGATCACCAATGACCAGTGAAAGGTACGGACCAGTGGATCCCAGACCTTGATCTGATTTGAGTCGATTGGATGGTTCATAGCGGTACTCTCCGGTGGGTATGGCTACAGCCTAACCGGCGAGTCTTAAATGAAGCTTAAAGCTAAGAAGGGGGAGGAGGTGCTGATAGTGCCTAATAACTAACGTTGCTTGGGGACGCGGACGCTGAAGCAAGCATGGGGCGATATAGGGCAACGCCTAGGCGGTAACTCTTCACCAGGGAAGACGGACTAGCATGGCCTGAATATCCACTATACTCATCTCGTTGTTAGGTGCCCCCTCAGGAGCTGGCGTCTAGAAAAAATTGGGAATATGAACCTCATCAGGAGAACAACATGACAGAACAGACAGCCAGTCGAGGGTATAGGAGCGTACGAACCGGGCTTTTTTTGGGCTTGGTCGTTGCGGTGCTTTCCGGTTGCGTTTCATCGGGTAAGTACGAGGATATGGTCGCGGAACGGGATGGTTTGATGGAGGAGCGGGACAACTTGGTTGAGAAGGAGGCAATGTTGAGCTCGCAGGTTGCCGAGACCGAACAGCAAAAGAAAGCCGCGACAATGAAGGCCAAAGAAGCCGAGGGTGAGTTAGCACGGCAGCAGCAAGTGTACGACAACCTGCAGTCAACCTTCGCCAAAGAGCAAAAAACAAACCAGGTGAAGATTGAATTGATGAAGTCGGGGATTAAGGTCAATCTTGCAAACGAGATCCTATTCTCTTCGGGTTCGGCCGATCTTAACGCTTCGGGTGTGGAAGTCCTGACGCGGGCCGCTGCCGAGTTGAAGCAAAGCCCTTACCAGACCATTGTTGCTGGTTATACCGATGACATTGCGATAAGTGGCAAACTCAAGGGTAAGTATCCGAGTAACTGGGAGCTTGCTGGCGCTCGGGCGGCGAGCGTAGTACGCCTGCTTGAGCAGGAAGGCGTGATGTCCGCCCAGCTTCTGGCCATTTCATTCGGTCAGAACAACCCTGTGGCAATGAACGATACCCCTGAAGGTCGGAGCAAGAACCGGCGGATCGAGATCATTCTGCGGCCAGTGGCGGTGACGATGAACTGACCTTTGCCACGACTCGACCAGAGCCTCCTCCGCTGGCAGCTGAGGTATGTTCGGAGGGGCGTTTTGGTCAGTTTTTTGATTGTGGGACCACAGAGCCAAGTTGATGTCGCAGCCCAGCCGGGCTGCGACATATTTGCTACAGAAGCCCACGCTGTTCGGATATTTTATTTATCTTAGTAAGGCCATCACGGCTAGATACTGGCAGTTGCAATACGCGCCAGGTTCTGCGGACTTAATAGCCGCCTTTTTTGCCGTAACCGGCAAACACAAAATCCCATTCAAGCTCGATCGGTGCCCACCACTGAGGGATACCTGTCTCTTTATCGGTATGGCGGTAGAAGCCGGCTCGTGTCGGTGGATCGATGCGGTAGGTCAGGTGATATTTTCCTGCTCCATCGAGCTTAATATTGCTGGCGTAGTGCGGACCATCGGAGGCGGCCATCGGCATAAAGGTGCCGATCGTACTCCAGTCACTACCTTGTTTGGTGATGGCATAGGTGACGGTGAGGTAGGGCATCCAGTCACCCTGTGAAAACCGTGGATATTGTCGGCGCTAGCACTGATATCGGCTTCAAGGTGGATGTCGGCATTGTGGTTCATGCCTGGCAGCATCGGCTCCATCATCACTGGCTGGATATAGACCGCCGCGATATCCATTCCGTGCTGGGTGGAACTACCTATTTGAACGTCACTGGCTAGCACTAGGCTGCTTGCAAGGCTGGCGCTGAGCACAGCGGCCAAAGATGAGCGATTTATATTCATCGGTTTTTTCCTTTAGGTTGAGTAAATATGGATAACGTTAAATCTACAAACTACTTGTTGAGGGTGTTGTTAGGTTTCAGTCGGTGACCGGGTCAAAGCCCAAACAGGGCTGGCCACCAGCACAAAGCGACCACGCTACTGCCGAGCAGGCCGGGAGCTAAGGGCAGCCAGCGTTGTGACGCCTCGACGCCTTGTCGGCCAAGGATTTGGTAACCCAGAAACAGGCTCCACAGTAGGCTCAGACTAAACAGAACCGACTTTACGATGCCGATATTCTGTCGATCGAATCCTAGCTGTTGTAAGGGTTCGAACAGCTCGCTTCCAAGACCTAAGACCAAGGAGATCATTGCTACTGGAGCGTATTGGTAACCAAGTTCTAGAAAGCGATTGCGATGGTTGCTATCGCCCCCTCGTCGACCCGACAACCAGGCCGCTAGGTGGGTGGTGGACCATAAAATGGCAGCCAGGGCGACGGCGACCAGCGCCATAAATCCGGCAATCATGATGAAATCTAACCAAGTAAAAACTTCGCGTCGCTGGGGATGCACACTCATCAGCCACCAGGGGCCCGCGTCTCCGATCCAGTAATACTGATGCTCGATAAACCAGCTGGCTACGGTGGTTCGCCACTGCTGGTAAAGAGGTAGAACCAACCACAGAAAACCGCCCAAAGCGCTACCGGTTCCCAAGAAGAAAAACCATATCTCGGCAAGGTTAGGGTTATGGTCACGAATGTTCTCGACCTCTTTGCCAGGTCTTCGGGTTAGCAGCGCAAGGCCACCGCTGGCCTTGGGGTTAACGCAACGAAAACACTCGATACAGTGACGCGATTCCTGCTTGCGAGAGGTATCGATCATGGTTGGGCAGACACCCCGCTGGGTGTAGCTGTCCAGTCCTGGCTTAGGGCGTTTAGGGGCAAACTGGATAGCGCCAATACGGGAGAATACCCCCAACAGCAAACCAATTGGGCAGGCGTGCCGGCACCATGCACGTTTGTTACGCCCGTACAGGAAGCCAATTACGATAGCCGCGAGCAGGGTACCGCCAAACACTTCGGCAATCGCTTCAGGGTGATCACGCACGCCGACGGTTTGGCCGAGAATAGTAATGAAGATGAAGCTGATGATGGGGGTGCCTTCCCAGCGCAGCCAAGCCGGGATGGTCTGTTGGAGGCCCTTTTTTTTGGCTATGTCTGAGTTAGTTGTTGGGCGGCTATACTTAGGGCAGATATCTCCTGAT
>JBALWS010000103.1:0-15724 GCA_036960405.1 Halopseudomonas sp.
GGTGGTCGATTTGGTGGACAAATTTCATCACCTTGGGCGTTTGGTCACAGCCTGTTAGGCCCTGCTCGCTGATGGTCAATCCCGAATCACCGCTGGTGAAGGTCCCCATGAAATAGACTTCGGCCGCATTCTGACTGATATTGATAAACCCACCGGCACCGGCAATCCGGCTACCAAACCGACTCACGTTAACATCACCGCTGGCATTGACCTGCGCCATCCCCAGAAAAGCCTGATCCAAGCCTCCGCCATCGTAAAAATCGAACTGGGACGATTGGTCGATCATCGCATGCGGATTGATCACCGCGCCGAAGCTTAAGCCACCGGCCGGTTGACCGCCGATACCACCGGGTTCGATTGTCATCGTTACACCATCGAGCTGTCCTTCCTCCTCGGCTATCGAGGCCAAGGTCTCGGGCATGCCGATACCCAGATTGATGATGGCACCCGCTTGCAATTCGAGCAGGGCACGTCGTCCGATCAACTTGCGCGGGTCCAGTGGCAGTACAGCTAACGGCTGGTCGCTATGCTGCTCACCGGTGTAAGCCGGGTTGTACGGTTCGCCGAAGGTTTGCCAATGATACTCCGGGTCAGCCAGCACGACGTTATCCACCAGAATGCCAGGAATTTTGACCATATTGGGGTGCAGTTGATGCTGCTCGACCAGCCGCTCGACCTGGACGATCACCGTACCGCCACTGTTATGAACCGCTTGCGCCATCGCCAAACTGTCGAGCGGTAGTGCTTCGCGTTCCATGGTGATGTTGCCGTGAATATCTGACGTTGTGCCGCGTAACAACGCGACATGGATTGGGAACGCCTTATAAAACAGAAACTCATCCGTGCCAACATGGATCAACTCCACCAGCGGCTCGGTTGTGCACTGGTTGAGCCGACCGCCATCGTGGCGCGGATCGACAAAGGTGTGCAGCCCAACGTGGGTTAGGCAGCCTGGACGGCCGGCAGCGATATCGCGGAACAGCTGCGAGATTACCCCTTGGGGCAGATTGTACGCTTCGATCTTCTCATCCAGTGCCAACCGGCCAAGCCCAGGAACCAAGCCCCAGTGGCCACCAATTACCCGTCTGACCAGACCTTGATGGGCCAGATGATTCAAACCGCGACTACCGCCGTCGCCCTGTCCGGCGGCATAAACCAGCGTCAGGTCGATAGGTGATTGCTCGGCTTTGAAGCGTGACTCCAACGCAACCGCTAATAGTTCGGGAAAGCCGTTACCCACGAAGCCTGCGGTGGTGACCGTATCGCCAGAGCGGATTGTCGCCACCGCCTGGTCGGCATCAACCAACTTGTCAAAGGTGATCGGTACAATTGAGGGCAGGGGAGCACTCATACAGCCTCCTGATGTTGTGTTGATCGATAAGTATCGTATTGTGCAAGCCCTAGAGTTTGCGGCTAAGTGTCAGTTCGGTTTATCCACTGCGGAAAGGTTAAACGCAGCGCTATATTTCAACGCAGAGTCATATTTCATAGCCCGAAACGTTTTAGTTTCTCGTATAACGCTGCGCGCGAGATCCCCAGCAACTTAGCGGCTTGGAGTTTGTTACCCTGGCAGTGGCCAATAGCGACCAAAATTGCGCGGCGTTCCGTCGCTGCGACCTGCTCGGCCAGGGGTAACGGGGGTTGATTATCAACAGCGCTAACGGCTACGGTTTTATCATCTGTTGGCAGGTCAGCGAGCTCAATGCTGGGTAAAAAATTGGCCAATAGGGTTTCTGAAACTTGGCCGTGATCAGAAAAAAGCATTGCCCGTTCTAGTACATTGCGCAACTCGCGGATGTTGCCAGGCCAGTGATATTGAGCGAAGGCTTGAATCAGCCAGTCGGTTATTATCAGATGCTCCCCGCTTAATTGCTGGCTAAGTTGGGCGGTGATGGTACTGACCAGTTGGGGGAGATCATCGAGTCGCTCTCGAAGCGGCGGCAACTGCAACGGCAAGACATTGAGGCGGTAATATAGATCGGCCCGAAACTGGCCGTCGGCGACCAGTTGCTCCAGGTTGCGACTGGTGGCCGCGATCACCCGAACATCGATAGGGATGACCCGGTTGCTGCCGACCGGCTCGATCTCGCGTTCTTGCAACGCGCGCAGTAGTTTACTTTGCACTGCTGCGCTCATCTCACCGATCTCATCGAGAAACAGTGTTCCGCCTTGGGCTAATTCAAATTTACCGATTCGACCTTTGGGGTTAGCACCGGTGTAGGCACCCGCTGCGGCACCGAACAGTTCGGCTTCGACCAGCGTTTCGGGTAGGGCGGCGGTGTTGATACTAACAAAGGGCGCGCCGGTACGCGGGGACGCAGAGTGGATCGCTTGGGCTAGCAACTCTTTACCGGTCCCTGTTTCTCCTAGCAGTAACACGGTACTGTCGAGTGGGGCTACGCGTAGCGCCTGTTGACGTAGAGCCAACATGACGTTGCTACTACCGATCAAGTCGGCAAAGCTGTAGCGGGTTTGGCGCGAAGCGGTCCCTTCTTCGGTTTTTTGACGCGGCAATTGCAGCCGGGTGTATTTATCGACCAATGGCCGAAGGTGAGCCAGCTCATCGAAGAACACCAACCCTAGCGCACCGCAAATCTCACCGGACGGATCACGCAGTGGTAGCCGTGTCACCACGAACCAACGTTGCTTAAAACGCATCAAGTCGAGTAGCTGTGCACGCCCGGTATTAACTACCTGCCGCATCAGGCTGTTGGGGATCAACGATTCGACATCAAGCCCACGAGGGTCAAGTTGACCGGGGAGATCCAGTAATCGTTGGTATTTTTCACTGACCCAAGCGATGCGGCAGTCACGGTCGACTAATACAGAGCCTTCGCAACTGCTATCGAGCAAGCGTAGTAGAGCAAAACTTTGGCTGTTATCGGGATCGAGCATATCGATCAGTGACTGTACACCATCCATTTGCGGCCTCGTTACGGGGGTAATTGTGAGTTTAATCTAGCGCTAGGCTAGGCCGCCAAGCAAGTCTTTTCGGGATTTAGATGGACATCGCTGATACGGCATTATTAGGAATGTCTGGTTATAAAGACAGCCGTCCAGAGTTCTGGTCATTAATGCCTAAAGCACTGTACAGAATGTCAGATTGATGCTGTAGAACATCATTCTAATAGGTTGTTATTTAAATGAATTAACGTTTTGGCACGTAATTAGCTAATTCTAAACAACCACATTGGAAATCATAAGACTTTACGGGCCCGTTCTGCGTAATGTTCGATGGTTTTGGCACTCATAAAATAAGAGGTACAGATGAGAGACCCTATTACCGTTGTAGTCGCCGATAGTGCGCCGATTTACCGTAAAGCAATCCAGATTGCCGTTAATCAACTGCGACCAGAGGTTCGCTTTGCAGAGGCTTCAAATTGGCAGCAGCTCGAACACTATCTCCGTTCAGCAAAGACTATTGAACTGTTGGTTGTTGATTTAGCTCTTAGTGGTTTGAAGTCTTTATCTCAGTTGTACGCGTTAAAAACGTTTTGTCATTGCCCCATTGTTGTTACCACAGACAGCGCCAGTCTTACGTTAGTCCAAGGGACTCAGGCAGCAGGGGCTAGTGCACTTGTTTGCAAGAGCCTGTCTGCGCAGCAATTCACAATAGCGTTGCAAGAGGTTCTTTCAGGCAAGCAATGCTTCCCTCATGTCGACGCCTTGATCAATGCCAGCCACGCTACCCATCAGCAGCATGCCTTTGAATATCTGTCTAGAGGTGAGCGCCAGGTTGTTGGGCGCTTACGCGATGGCTGGAAGAACCGACAGATTGCCGAACAGTTAAAGTTATCGGAGAGCACAGTCAAAACACACCTTCGTAACGCTTACCGCAAACTCAAGGTCGATAATCGAACACAATTAGTATCCATTGCTCTGAGCTGGCCAAGGTTGGCATGAAATTGGATGATCAAACAGTTCGAAAAGCTGCGATACAGGCAAACCGATGCGTTGAAATGTGACGATGGATACCTTGATATTCACGCACCCCCTCGTGTCACGATTGCGACGTTTCTTGCTGATGGGGCTGCTATTGCTGTTCACCTTGTTCGGCCCCACGATGGCTGCCGAAACCCCGCCACATTTGAAATTAATGATTGTCGACTCCTCGCAAGGGGAGCCATACCAAACCGTACGAGAAGCGATGCTGGCAGAGCTGCACAAGCAAGGGTTTGATTCGGCTGATCGTTTAACCGTGCAATACCACTCGCTGGCCAGCTTTAGCGGCCCGGCTCGGCATATTTGGGAAACAGTTCAGCGGCATAACTACGATCTGATTTTTGTAAACGGTACCGTTGCAACCCAGGCTTTTCGGGATCTGGCGCTGGGCACAGAGATACCGATTATCTTTGCTGCAGTGACTGATCCCGTAGGGTTGGGTGTAATAAATGACTTCGAAGAGCGCCAGTATGGAAACTTTACCGGTGTCAGTTATCCGGTCGATGTTGCACACCGATTAAGATTTATTCGTCGTGTTATGCCAAGTGCCTCAAGAATTGGGCTGATTTACGCTGAGATGCCGCAATCTGAAAGTTACAAGCGTTGGTTGGACCAAGCACTGCAGCAGCCAGAGTTTAGCGATTTGGATGTGATCTACCGGTCGGTTCCTTATATAAAAAGCGAAGGGGGACACATTCGCATGGCGCAGTTAGCTCGTCGCCACATCGAGGAGCTGGATCCCCAGGTTGACCTGTTCTTAAGTCCTAACGATCAGATGGGAGCGCAGGTGCCATACGCGCAGACGGTCTATGCATCAGCCAGTAAGCCGCTGGTCGGCTTGGGTAGAAAAGATGTGATGGACAACTGGGGGGCCACGCTGTCGGTTTACCCCTCTCTAGAAAAAATGGGGTGGCGCGCTGCCCAGATGATTATTGAGTGGGTCGACACCCACGCTATCAGCCAAATTGAGCCCCGTAGAGCCGAGGTTGGCGTTGCATTCGATCTGGAGAAGGCAGCGAGGTTTAATATCAAGATTCCAGCCGACCTGATAGCGCAGGCTGGCGATAATGTCGTGGTACTGCGCAATTCGCCCCCTTAACCCTGTCCGCTGCATCAAAGTATGGCTATCTAGGCGCTAGTTTAGTGATTCAGCGGCGCCACTTATTCGCGATGTTTCAAGTTTTAAACTTCCTCCCCCCATAAGCGTTTTTTGTAGCGCTTGCTAAATGCTCAGGGCTGTCTGTCGGCTCAGACAGTTGTCTGGGTTACTGCGCATAAATAGCGACAGGGCTGTACGGAGATCAAGACGAGTCAATCGAGTTTTGTTTTCAATATATTGATATATATAAAGTTTATTATTATGGCATGCAACTAGCTAAAACAAATGGCTTAACCCAACAGGCCCCAGCAATAAATAGCGGTTATCCGCTTCAACTGTTCGGAAGAGATAGTTCATCGAGAAGTCTGAAGCATCTAGAAAACCCATAACAATAATTCTTAAAAAATAAGGATACAAAAATGATTAGTGGATTAGCGAGTTTCTTTACCCGAATCGTGCGCCGCTGGCTGCCAGATGCCTTTCTATTTGCCGCCATATTGACCCTGGCTGTTTTCGCATTTGGCATGATCTTTCAAGGCCAATCACCGGTCAGCATGGCGAAGTACTGGGGGGAAGGTTTCTGGAAGCTGTTAGCCTTTGCGATGCAGATGATTCTGGTCCTCGTGACGGGGCATACGTTGGCCAAAACCAAAGTTGTCGAGTCATTTCTTAAGACCATTGCTGGCCAGGCGAATAGCCCAGGACAGGCAATCGTGCTTATCACCTTCGTGGCCGTTATCGCATGTTGGATCAATTGGGGATTCGGTTTGATCGTGGGTGCGCTTCTTGCGCGTGAAATGGCGAGAAATATAAAAGGCATTCCTTATGGGCTGCTTGTGGCTTCTGCGTATACCGGGTTTATTGTCTGGCATGCTGGGCTTTCCGGTTCTATTCCATTGAAAGTCGCCGCTTCAAAAGGGTTTATGTCCGAAATTACAGGGGGCATTGCGATACCTGTTACCGACACAATTTTTGCCTGGCAGAACATTTTAATCACAGTGACGTTGCTCGTGACCTTGCCATTGATCAACTGGATGATGATGCCGGCAAAAAAAGATATCGTCGAAGTCGATCCGTCTCTAATCCGTGACGAGGTTGAACCGGTCATCAATAAAGAAGAGATGACCCCTGCCGATAAGGCGGAAAACAGCATGGTGGTATCGATGCTGCTGGGTGCTCTAGGCTTCGGCTATATCGGGTACTACTTTTCAACCGGCGGTACACTTGGGCTCAATAGTATCAACTTGATCTTCCTATTTGCAGGGATCGTTCTACACAAGACTCCAGCAAATTTTCTAAGAGCTGTTAACGAAGCGATTCGCCACACAGGCGGCATCGCCCTCCAGTTCCCGCTGTACGCTGGAATCATGGGTATGATGGTTCACTCAGGTCTTGCCGCATCCATTTCACAGTGGTTTGTTGAAGTCTCAACAGTTACCACGTTCCCTCTCTTCACTTTCCTCAGCGCAGGTTTGGTAAATTTCTTTGTGCCGTCCGGAGGCGGCCAATGGGCGGTGCAGGGACCGATCGTAATGCCTGCAGCCGCCGAGCTGGGCGTTAATCTTTCCCGAGCAGCGATGGCGGTTGCTTGGGGCGATGCGTGGACCAACATGGTTCAGCCTTTCTGGGCCCTTCCTCTGCTGGGAATTGCAGGGATTGGAATTCGCGACATCATGGGCTACTGCGTAGTAGCGCTGCTGTGGAGTGGTGCTGTGATCTCCTTGGCACTGATGTTTCTTCCTTGGGCCTAATTCGTTAAGCCAACATCCATTGATGTTTTTCCGCGTGTTCCTCTGTGTTGGCAACCAGGGGAACCCCGTAAACCAACTAAGAGATAATCATAGATGAATAAGCTAACCACCCTTAAGCAAGCTTTGGAGGGCGTTAACGACGGTATGAGCATCATGGTGGGCGGTTTTATGACTGTCGGGACGCCGGAGTCGCTGATTGACGCCCTACTGGATACGCAACCTTGCGATCTGACCATCATCTGTAATGATGCGGGCTTGCCGGGAAAAGGCGCCGGCAAGCTGATTAGGGCAGGCGTGGTAAAGCAATTTCTTGCGTCGCATGTTGGGCTCAATCCCGAGTTCGGTCTGAGCATGAGTCGCGGTGATATTGATGCGGTTTTGATACCTCAGGGCACCTTAGCCGAACAGATTCGAGCTGGCGGGGTGGGGTTTGGTGGCTTCCTCACCGCTACCGGAGTGGGAACGGAGGTTGAGCAAGGCAAGCAGAAAATCACCTTGCAGGGGAGGGAGTTTATTCTTGAAATGCCGCTTAAAGCCGACGTTGCCTTGATAAAGGCCGATCGAGCAGATAAGGCGGGCAATCTGGTATTTCGTAAGTCGGCGCAGAACTTCAATCCGCTGATGGCGATGGCTTGCAGCTATGTCATCGTCGAAGCAACCCATATTGAAGAGATCGGCGCCATTGACCCGGACCATGTCATGTTGCCCGGTATGTTTGTCGATGCGGTCGTCAAAACAGAGGAGATATCCATTGACTGAGAGTATCAATCCAAGAGCATTAATCGCTCGAAGAATCGCCAAAGAGTTCAAGCATGGCGATGTCGTCAACTTGGGTATTGGCATGCCGACCATGGTGGCCAATTTTATTCCTGCAGATGTGGAGATCTTGCTGCACTCGGAAAACGGTTTTATTGGTATCGGCACCACGCCGAAACCGGAAGATGAGGATCCGGATCTGGTCAATGCCGGCAATGAACCGGCTTCCATCTTACCTGGCGGTAGTTTCTTCGACAGTGCTCTCTCATTTGGAATCATCCGTGGAGGCCATTTGAATGCCACGGTTCTTGGCACCCTGGAGGTTGATCAGCAAGGGAACATCGCCAACTACATCATTCCCGGCAAGATGGTTCCTGGCATGGGCGGTGCGATGGATCTTTGTACTGGGGCTAAACGGGTCATCATCGCCACCGACCACAAGACCAAGAAAGGTGAGCCGAAGATATTGAAACAATGCACGTTGCCGCTTACCGCGTCCAAGCAAGCCAACTTGATTGTGACGGAGATGGCGGTCATGGAAGTGACGGATGAGGGGTTGGTGCTAAGAGAAACTGCGCCAGGGTTTACCGTTGAAGATGTGATTCTTCACACAGAAGCCGAGCTGATTATTCCCGAACAGGTTGGCTGCATGGCCCTGTAGGAGTTGATCGACTCAACCGACAGCTAACCTGGGAGCAGGGCACTACATCGACTTTCGACTTTCGACTTTCGAAGACGAGATTAGGCAGTCTCTGGATACGTCTAACAAACCAGACATGCTCAATTGCAGTGCAGACATGTTGTGTCTTGAAATAAAGACATGTTGAATTTTTATCCTGTAAAAGTCATATAAAAACAATCAGATACGTTCTTGGCATGGACAATGCTTTAGACAGCTTAGAAGTAAATATTGATCTCAATAAAGGTACTTCCGCGCTCTGAATCGGGCGGTCCTGAAATTACTGTTCGGGTATGACAGGAAAAACTACAGCATCAAAAAAATAACAAACGATGGGTTTAATATGAAACAGATCAAATCAGTAATTTTATCCGCAGCTATCGCAGGAAGCGCCTCTATAGCAGTAACCGCTCCCGCTATGGCTGCTGAGAAAACCCTGCTTAAAACCCCTATCGCTTTCGGCTCTCATCTACCCGCACTGGGTACCCCTATCAAGTGGGTTTCCGAGCAGCTGCCTATCATGAGCGAAAACAAGCTGAAGATGAAAATATACGAGCCAGGCAAGCTGGTAGCACCGCCAGAAATTCTCGGTGCAGTCTCCAGTGGCAAGGTTAACTCGGGCTACTCAACCGCCGGTTACTGGCAAGGAAAAATGCCTGCGGCCGCGCTGTTTTCTGCCGTTCCATTCGGACCAGAAGCCGGCGAATACCTGGCCTGGATGTACTACGGCAACGGCCTCAAACTGTATCAAGAGATGTACGACACTTCCGGTTACAACGTCAAAGTATTGCCTTGCGCGATCATCTCTCCTGAGACATCAGGCTGGTTTAAGAAGCCAATAGATTCGCCCGAGGACCTGAAAGGTTTGAACATGCGTTTCTTCGGTCTTGGTGCCAGCGTGATGGAGAAGCTAGGTGTGAGCACCTCGCAGCTTCCCGGTGGTGAAATTTTCGGTGCGCTGGAAAAGGGTGCGATCGACGCGTCCGAGTTCTCGCAGCCAGCCATCGACCAACGCCTAGGTTTCCATAAGATCGCCAAATACAACTACTTCCCTGGTTGGCATCAACAGTCCACCGTATTTGAGTTGCTAGTCAACAAAGATGCGTGGGGCAAGATGAGCCCGGCTAACCAGGCGATTCTGGAAAACACCTGCAAAGCCTCGATGACCAACTCTATCGCCGAAGGTGAGGCGATGCAATTCGACGTAATGGCCAGGGCGCAAGAGAGTGGTGTTGAGATCCGCTACTGGAGCGACGAGATGCTGGCACTGTTTAAATCTAAGTGGGATGAAGTGGTTGTCGAAAAAAATGAAGATGCGTTCTTTAACAAGGTCTACACCGATCTGACCACCTTCCGCGACGGTTACGATCTGTGGGAAGCCCACGCCTTCCTGCCTCGCGCTAAACCTTCTCTGTAACACCCTAAACACTGTTTGGGTTTCGGCCGTGGGGGATCTCCTCCCCGGTCGCTTTTTAGCGTGTTTTTTCAGCCGATCCTGAGAGGTTAGCATCGTGAATACCCACCCGCATCAAGAACAGCCTGTTGCCATCGCCGACGGTATAGATAGTGCTATCCGTAAAGTCGGCAATCTTATCGCCTGGACCTATGTCGTCCTGGTCCTTGTCATCATTACCCAAGTCGTACTACGCAAGGGCTTCTCCAACGGTTTGATCGTACTCGAAGAGCTGCAGTGGCATCTGTATGCGGTCGGTGTCATGTTTGGCCTGTCGTACGCCCAAATCAACAACGCGCATGTTCGTGTTGATCTGCTCTATAGCAGTTTTCGAATCAAGACTAAACGCATCATCGATATCCTCGGCATCCTGGTGCTGGTGCTGCCGTTTATTACAGTGATCTTTATTCACAGTCTCGATTTTGTTGCCGACTCCTGGCGCATCAATGAATCGTCTCAATCCCCGTCGGGTCTACCTTGGCGCTGGGCCGTTAAATCCATCATCCCGCTCAGCTTCGGCATGCTGGGATTGGCCGTGGTGTCGCGTCTGATCCGCGATACCACGCTGTTGTTACGGGGAGAGTAGTAATGGACATCAATGAAATTTTGGTCATCGCGATGTTTGTATCGTTCATCGCGCTACTGTTTACCGGTATTCCGGTCGCCTACGTATTGGGCGGCGTCGGAGTCGCTTTTGCTGGCATCGGTTACCTGGCAGATATCTATCTCGATAGCTTTACTGGGCTCGACTTTTTAACCCTGGGGCTGGTAGTCAACCGTCTCTACAAGATCATGGATAATTGGATCTTGGTGGCGCTGCCGATGTTTATTTTTATGGGCATCATGCTGGACAAATCAGGCGTTGCCGAAGAACTGATGGAGTCGATGCAAGAGTTGTTCGGCAAGGTTCGTGGCGGCCTGGCGATCACCGTGACCGCGATCGGCATCATCTTGGCTGCCTCGACCGGCATCATCGGTGCCTCGGTGGTACTGCTAGCGGTGATGTCATTGCCGGCGATGATGAAACAGGGTTACTCCAAACCGCTGGCGTTAGGCACCATCGCCTCAGCCGGTACGTTGGGCATCCTGATTCCACCAAGTATCATGCTGGTGATCATGGCCGACCAGCTTGGCTTGTCGGTGGGCGATCTGTTTATGGGCGCGGTATTCCCCGGTTTGATGCTTGGTACGATGTACATCGTTTATATCGTCGTAGTTGGGCTATTAAGCCCCGACTCGGCACCGGTTCCAGCCGATGCTAAACGCGTCTCCTGGCGCGCCTTTATCGGTTTGATGAAGGCGATGTTGCCGACTTTGTCGCTGATCTTCGTAGTGCTCGGTTCGATCTTTGGTGGTATCGCTACCCCCACCGAAGCTTCCGGCGTCGGCGCACTGGGTGCAGCCTTGCTGGCAATGTACAATCGCCGCTTTAACTTCACCGTGCTCAAAGAGGTGATGCAGGGGACTTACAACACCACTGCTTACATCTTCATGATCTTTATCGGCGCTACCTGCTTTGCTTTAGTGCTGCGCGAACTCGGCGGCGACGAGCTGATTGAATCGTTCCTGACAGGGCTGCCGTTCGGTCCCTACGGCATCATCGCCTTTATCCTGTTCATCATCTTCCTGCTGGGTTTTTTCCTCGACTGGATCGAGATCACGCTGATTATCCTGCCGTTGCTGGCACCGGTTATCACCGCTCTGGGCTTTGATATTGACGGTCATGGGGTGGTCGATAGTCCCGAGCTGGTGTGGTTCGTGATGCTGGTGGCGATGGCCTTACAGACATCGTTCTTAACCCCGCCGGTGGGCTTTGCACTGTTCTACCTCAAGGGGGTCTGTCCACCCGATATCAAATTGTCCGATATCTACAAGGGTGTTATCCCGTTCATCATCTTGCAGTTGATCGCGCTGTTAATACTGGTGCTGTGGCCGCAAATGGTGATCTGGCTGCCCGCTACTGCGTATGGTTAGCCCTGATATGGAGCGGTTTGTACCTCTCCATAGCTTCACCAGTGATAACTCAAGACGGAAAGTAATAACCGTTTAACGGCGTTTTTTAAGGAGAGATCCATGCCCCTGCCAGAAGTTAAAAATATTCTCTATACCACCTCCCTGAGTAAGCACACTCGTCCAGTATTTCGTCATGTCGTCAAGCTGGCCAGCCTGTATCAAGCCAGGGTCATCATGCTGCACGTAGTCGAACCCATTGGCGAGATGGGCCATGCCCTGATAGAAAACTATGTACCCGAAGAGTTGATCAAGAAGATCCACGATGAAGGGATCGACCACATCAAACAAACCATGAAAGAGCGGGTCACTCGGTTCTACAATGAGGAACTGAGCGCTATCGATGGAGTGGCCTCCTTGGCTATCGAACAGGTCGTGGCCGAGGGCAATCATTCCGATGCTATCATCGATATCGCCAAATCATTCAATGTCGATCTGATTGTGATGGGCTCCCACAACAGTCTAGGGCGTTCTAGCGGAACCACCCGCAGCGTGATCAAGTACGCAAAGCGTCCGGTCATGGTTATCCCGACCCGAGGCTGAGCGGGTCAGAAGTTGCGCTGTGGCTTACGAAATAATCAGCAAAAGTCGACTGAGCTGTCTCCCGCATCAATCTGTCAGTCGACAGTATTCCCCGCTGTGCCTCGGTGTATTTGCCTAGCTGCATGACAAAGTGAAAGAACCTGCGAACAAGTCTAAATACACTAATGCTTGGGGACTTATTCGTAGGTCTCTCATCTATGCCGAAAACCCTATCCTGCGACAGTGAATGAGATTATGAAAAACAAAGAGACGAGCACAAACCGCGCTGCGGATGATTATTTTGCAAAAATCAGTACCGAAGCCAATAAACTGATGGAGATATTCGGTACCACAGTCGGTGAACAAAACCTAAAAAAACTCAACAGCAGCTGGTCTCAAATGTTGGGCCGTCCGTATGATTCCAATAGCTGGATGGACGCGATTAACACTCAGCACGAGAATCAGATGCAGTTTTGGTCAGACTTCCTGACTGGGGATGCTGAAGATCGTCGCTTCAACAGTGATGAATGGTCTAAGAGTCCGGTCTTTAATCAAATTAAAGAGTCCTATTTGATCGCCTCAAAGCAACTCAATAACTTGGCTACCGATACCAACCTAGATGATAAGAGTCGGCGTAAATTGGAGTTCTATACCCAACAATATGTTGATGCGCTGTCGCCGTCCAACTTTGCCGCCACCAACCCGGAAGTGATTTAGCGCGCCATCGATACCAAAGGACAAAGCCTAGTCGATGGGCTGCAGAATTTGATTGGCGATGTTGAAAAAGGCCGCATCAGCATGACCGATGAATCCGCCTTTGTGTTGGGTCAAAATATTGCCACTAGCGACGGAGCAGTGGTGTTCGTAAATGAGCTGATGCAGCTAATCCAATACAGCCCGACCACCGCAAAGGTCAGCGAACGACCGTTGCTGATCGTGCCACCTTGTATAAACAAGTTCTATATTCTGGATCTGCAACCGCATAATTCTTACGTCAAACACGCGGTTGAGCAGGGTCAGACTGTCTTCTTGATCTCTTGGGCAAATCCAACGGCCAAGCAGGGACACCTAAGCTGGGATGACTATGTGGAAAAGGGCATCTTCAAGGCGCTATCTATTGCTAAAGCTGTCTCCGGATCGGAGCAGGTTAATGCCACCGCCTGGTGTGTAGGCGGTACGCTGTTGGCCAGTGCTCTGGCGGTACTGACGGCACGAAAAGACAACAGCGTTTGCTCCGCTACATTTTTGACCACGCTGGTTGATTTTAAAGAGCCGGGAGATCTAGGCATCTTTATCGATGAAGAGCAGGTACCAAAACTGATCAAAGAGGCGAAGGAAGCCGGGGTGATGAGCGGTAAAAACTTGTCCATGACTTTTAATTTACTGCGCTCTAATGACTTAATCTGGTCCTACGTGGTTAATAACTATTTGAAAGGGCAGGCACCGGCACCGTTCGATATTCTGTACTGGAATAGCGATCCGACCAACTTGGCAGCGGAGATGTTCAGCCAGTATCTGATCAATATGTACGTAGAAAACAACCTCGTCAAACCTGGAAAAATGACCATCTGTGGTGAGGCGATAGATCTGTCCAAGGTGAAGGTGCCTTGCTATTTCCTGTCCTGCATCGACGACCATATTGCTCCTTGGAAGAGCACTTTCAAAGGAGCCGAGTTGTTCAGCAATGCCGAATTTGTTCTCGGGGCCAGCGGCCATATTGCCGGGGTAATTAACCCTGCGTCCAAGAATCGCCGCCATTACTGGATTAATGGTGACAAGGGCAAAGGTTCGCAATTTTGGCTCGACAGTGTTGAGAAACAGCAAGGGAACTGGTGGAATCATTGGCGCGGCTGGTTGAATAAACGTGGAGACAAGCAGGTGCCGGCACCGACGCAGCTAGGGTCTGACGACTTTGAGGTCATTGAGGCAGCGCCAGGGCGCTATGTGACAGCACGGGTTAACTGAGAGCAGGCTATATATTTATCAGTAGCGTCATGGCCAGGATTAAACGGTTAGGTTTGATCTCTGGTAACCGCTATTCAGCAGCATCGATAGAAAGGTATTAAAAACATCGACCGGTTCGGCATCTTGAGCCGGTCGATCATTATGTTAACAGCTCGTCTATACGAACCAATGGTTGTTCACGCTAGGTCAATCGGTCGATAGTTGCTGGGTTAACAGTTTTGATCCCCATTGGAGCCGATTGGTAGAGGCGGATATCGGAGTATTTTAAGTTGTCGGCGATCAATGGTCGGAATGCCATCTGACTGAGGATGTCACGTTCCAGGTCTAACCCGGGAGCGATCTCGACCAGTTCTATCCCTTCTGTCGTTAGCTGGAACACACAACGCTCGGTGATGTAATACACCATCTGACCTTGCTGGGCAGCGTAACGGCCGCTGAAAGTCAGGTGATCGACTCTGCGGACAAATTTCACCACGTCGGGGCTATGGTCGCTGGCTTGCAGGCCGTGATCGGTAATGCTCAAGCCTGGATCGCCACTGACAAAGGTGCCCATAAAATACAGTTTGCGGACATTTTGACTGATATTGATAAACCCTCCAGCACCGGCGATTTTGCTGCCAAAACGGCTAACATTGACATCGCCTTGGGCGTTGACCTGGGCCATTCCAAGGAATGCTTGATCCAACCCACCACCATCGTAGAAATCGAATTGAGACGGCTGATCGATGACCGAATGCGGGTTGGCCACCGCGCCAAAGCTTAAACCACCAGCAGGTAAGCCACCGATACCACCAGGTTCGATAGTCATGGTGACGCTATCGAGCAGACCTTCCTCTTCGGCGATGGGTGCCAATGTTTCAGGCATGCCAATCCCCAGATTGATAATGGCTCCGGGTTGGAGCTCAAGCAGGGCTCGGCGGCCAATCAGTTTACGCAGGTTCAACGGTAGCGCGTCTAATGGCTGCTCGCTGCGTTGCTCACCGGTATAGGTTGGGTTGTAGCGTTCGCCAAAGGTTTGCCAGTGCTGCTCGGGGTCGGCCAGCACCACCTTATCCACCAGGATACCTGGGATCTGAACCATGCTCGGATGCACGTTGTGCTGTTCGACGATTCGTTCGACCTGGACGATGACTGTACCGCCGCTGTTGTGAACCGCTTGAGCAATCGCAAGATTCTCCAATGGCAGCGCTTCACGCTCCATCGTAATATTACCCAGTCGATCAGAGGTGGTACCGCGAAGTAATGCAGCGTTGATCGGGAAGGCTTTGTAAAATAGGTATTCCTGTTCAGCAATATGCATCAGTTCAACCAAAGGCTCGGTGGCTGAGCTGTTGAGCCGGCCGCCACTATGTCGAGGATCAACGAAAGTGTGCAAGCCGACATGGGTCAAACAACCCGGACGCCCTGCAGCGATATCACGAAACAGTTGGCAGATCACCCCTTGTGGCAGGTTGTAGGCCTCAATCTGCTCATCCAGCGCCAGCTTGCCTAAACCGGGAACTAGCCCCCAGTGACCGCCGACTACACGTTTGATTAAACCCTTGTGG
>JBALWS010000104.1:0-15687 GCA_036960405.1 Halopseudomonas sp.
CCTGGAGTGCAGCAATTTCGCGCTGTAACAACGCCCGGCAGCCTGCGTACTCGTCGCGCAGATACAGATAGATGGCATCACAACCCACCACTCGCGCCGCAATCAAGGCGCCTTCAAGCAATCGGTGCGGCTGTTGCTCCAGATAGTGACGATCTTTAAAGGTTCCGGGCTCGCCTTCATCGATGTTGACGGTTAGATAACGCGGCGCGGGCTGCTCGCTGACCAAGCGCCATTTGCGCCCGACAGGAAAACCCGCTCCACCGAGCCCTCGCAACCCCGAGGCGTCGAGGCCATCCAATACCTGACCACGACTTAGTTCACCGTTATCCAGTTGCTGTAACAGCCGGTAGCCTCCTTTTTTACGGTAGCTGGCGTAATCCTCTGCCTTTGCGGGTAGTAGCGCGGTGGTTTGATTCGTCTCGACGGCACGCTGGACCTTGGCCTCAGTCGCCGCTGCAATAACGCGTTGCCCCAACACCGTAACCGGAGCTGTATCGCAGCGTCCTACGCAAGGGACAGGCTGGATCTGCACCCTATCACCCAGAGTCCGGCTTAATGTCGCCAGCAGCGATTCGGAGCCTGCCATCTGGCAGCTGAGCGAGTTACAGACACGCAGTTTGAGTAGCGGTGCGGAGGAAGAGGCGTCGTCAGTCAGATCAAAATGATGGTAAAAACTGGCGACTTCGTGGACCTCTGTCGGAGCCAGTTTGAGCAGCTCGGCTAACGCGACCAGGTGGCGCTTTTTCAGCTGGCCGAAACGGTCCTGTAATAGGTGCAATAACTCGATCAACAAGTCGGCTTGCAGCGGTGTATCGGCAACAACCTGCTTCACCTCCAGTAACGCATCCTGATCAACACGGTGGCCGCGTTGTGGGCGCTGTTTTCGGCGAGAACGGCTATCTGTAGTCATGGCTTAGTCCATTATTATTTTAAGTATCAACCTGGTGGACAAATAGGTATCCATACCTATCTGTCCATCGCCCCCTCAAAGCTGGCGCAACTGCGAAAAGTTGCTGGCTTTTCGGGTGCTCGCATTGGCCTAACGGCCAATGTTGACTCATCCCTGAGTCAATCTATTAACCCGTCGGGTTAATATCCTGCACATAAGACACCCAGTGTACACAGAGTAAAGCATTAAGGGTTGTGCACAGTTTCTGTGGGTAAAGCTGTGTGTGGGCTTCGGGTATCTCATCTAAAGCCCACTACAATGGGCGCTGGCGTACGCTGGTTGTTTTTTCTACTGCAGTGCAAAAAAAGATCTCTTGAGCTGAAAACGCTAACCTATTAGCTATTCAAACATATAGATCAGATTGTCCCGTTAAGGAAGTGAAGCGAACATATAGAATGCTTAGGAAGTGGTGGAAAAAGAGGGAACGTTACCCCGAAACAACCCGATTACGACCCGAGTTTTTGGCGTTGTAGAGTAGCTTATCCACGCGAACGAATAGCTGATCGGCGTCTTCGTTAGCCCGGTATTCGGTCACACCAAAACTGGAGGTGAGTGGCGAGGGCAGTTGGAAATCGTAGTTTTGGATATCGCCTCGAAGTGTTTCTGCCAGTTGACTGGCGCCGTTAAGGTCGGATTCATCGCAGACAATCAAAAACTCTTCTCCGCCCCAGCGTCCAACCATATCACTGACGCGAATTCGCTCGCTGAAGATGTCGCTTAGTTGACGCAGCACCCGGTCACCGACGGCGTGGCCGTGGGTATCGTTAATCTCTTTGAAATGGTCGATATCGATAAGCACCAATGCAAAAGGGCGTTGGTGACGCGATGCTTTACCTAGCAGTTCGGCGATTCTTGCTTCGATGAAATGACGGTTTGCCAGCCCGGTTAAGTAATCCGTTTTGGACAGTTTATCCAGGTCTCGATTCGACTGGATCAGCTCTGCGGCGATCAACTCACGCTTTCGCATCTGCTTGGACAAACCTAAGAATAGCGCCATGATGACCAGGCTGATAAACGTTGCGACCACGCCCAGGGTGACCGCATCTTTGTTCCACTCACCGAGCAGTTTGTCTTCGATGGTGCTGATGCACAGATAGAAAGGGTCAGATTTGGCGAAACGACAATCGAGCAGGATATCGGTCTCGGAGATGTAGCTATACATACGCAGCGAGGTGTGTGGTAGCCGTTGCTTAATAAATGGCTGGATAGCCGGGTTGCGGCCGAATACCTTGCCAACCTGCTCGTCTTTAGTCGGATGGCGAATCAGCAGTGTCGAGTCTTCACGCAGTAAACTGACGTAGCTACCCTCGACCAGGTCCAACGACTCGTAGAAACTAGAGAAATACTCGGGCACCAGAGAGACCACTGCCACGCCAGCAAAATCACCGTCTGGGGTGGGTATTCGTCGGGCGACATTGAGTAACCATTGGGTGGGGTCGCTCTTGCGACGAACCGGTGCATCGATGTACATGCCCAGATTGGTGCTGTCACGCAGCTGCTGAAAATAGACCCGATCGGAATAATCAGGGTGAGAGGTTGGATAGCGGAATGTGGTGGCGATAACGTGGCCATCAGTGCCCATCAGAGACAAGCCGCGGATATGCGGCATGCCGGTGATATAGGAGTTGAGCAGGTCGTAGAGTTTCTTTTCATCGTTGGCGCTTAACATCTCGCCATCTTCGAGCTTGGTCACCGTTGCACGCAACAGGATATCGACACTGTCGTAAACACGAACGGTCTGTTCGAGAAGTAGCGTATTAAAGCGTTTTATATTGGTAATACCCTCGGAGAGCAGGGTGCTACGTTTACCATCGAGGTATAAAGCTGTGCTAGCCAGCACGCCTAGGGAGAACACTATCCCGAGCAACAAAATCCGTCGACTCATGCGGTGTTGCCGCTTGGCAGGAATTTGGTTGGTGTCAGACTGCATAATAAAAGCCAATACCCACAGCAAGCCGACGTTCAGATAGGCAGGGAATAGAAGCTCGTATCATATTGAATTTAACTTGCCAGGAACAGTGCATACCCGGGTATTACTAATGTAAGTGCAGCTTATGCTGACTTCGATCAGGTTTGCTCTTGCTGATGCTCAAGCAGAATTCAAAAGGCCTCGATAAGATATTGATATCACGAAAATAAGGAGCCGTCGCAAGTGAGTTCAAGTGGTGGCTCCTAGTGCTAAAAGATAACTGAATATTTAAGCCTAGTCGGCGCTTGCCAGGGTTTTTGCAATGGCGCGTTCTAGCCGCTGCATCCCCTCGGTGACGTCCGCATCGGATATGATCAGCGAAGGGGTCATCCGTAGCACGTTAGGCCCGGCAACCAGTAGCAGCAAACCCTCCTCACGCGCAGCGGCTAAAAACTTGCCCCCCTGGCCTTGCCAGGCTTCGACCAGTTCGGCTCCGATCAGCAGCCCTTGGCCTCTGATTTCACTAAAAACCGCGTGCTTGGCGTTGATCTTCTCTAGTTCTGCAACAAACAGTGTGTGACGCTGGTTGACGCCGTCGAGCACGGTGGGGGTATCGATAATATCCAAGACCGCCTCGGCCACCGCGCAGGCTAGCGGGTTGCCGCCATAGGTACTGCCGTGTGTGCCGAACCCTAGGCTTTCGGAGGCTTTAGCGGTGGTCAGCATCGCACCGATCGGAAACCCGCCGCCCAATGCTTTGGCGCTGGTTAGTACATCGGGGGTGACCCCGAGTCCCATATAGGCGAACAGATCACCGGTCCGGCCGACGCCGGTCTGAATCTCATCGAAAACCAGCAGCGCATTGTGTTGGTCGCACAGCTCTCGCACACCGCGTGCAAATTCAGGGTCGGCAGCGATGATGCCGCCTTCACCCTGAATCGGCTCCATCACCACCGCGCAGGTGGTGTCTGATATAGCCGCTCTTAACGCTGCTAGATCATTGTAAGGAACATGGGTGATACCGCCCGGTACCGGCTCAAAACCTTCGCGATACTTGGGCTGGCCACCAACCGTAACGGTAAACAGGGTCCGGCCGTGGAAGGATTGAGTAAAACTGATAATCTCGTTTTTTTGTGGACCAAAATTATCGTAGGCGTATTTGCGCACCAACTTGAACGCCGCCTCATTGGCCTCGGCGCCCGAGTTGCAGAAAAACACCTTCTCAGCGAAGGTTTTTTCAGTCAGCTGCTTGGCTAGCCGAAGTGCCGGTTCGTTGGTGTAGACGTTACTGAGATGCCACAGTTGATCGGCCTGCTGCTTTAACACCTCGACCAGGCGAGGATGGCAATGGCCCAATGCATTGACGGCGATGCCACCGGCAAAATCGATATATTCGTTATTATCTTGATCCCACAACCGAGCGCCTTTACCTCGCACCGGTATAACATCTTGAGGAGCGTAGTTGGGCACCATGACCTGATCAAAGGTGGCGCGGGTGATGGCTGGTGTCGTCATGGTCTACCTCTGGTTGAATCTACTTTATCTAGGGGAGCTAGTTGTGGATTATGGCGAAACTTAACCTGCGAGCCTAGCAATAGATTGATCGGCACAAACGATTCACGCTGTAACGATGGTCGCAATCCTCAAACTGGCTAGAAACAGCCGCTAACAGAGAGTATGAGGTGCGGCTTTCCAGCCCGTTGCTGCAGCACCAGCGGACTGTGGCAAGTTCAAGCCGGTGAACTCTGCGGGATGGGGAACACGCAGTCATAGAGCCAGTTGTATCCTAGGGCGTAGACCAAGAAGAAGATCATAAACCCCAAATCAAGCAGGAAGGCCTGCCATAACGTCATCGTCAACCACCAAGCGACGATCACGACGCCGACAAACAGTAGCACCAGTTCAAACCCTAAGGCGTGTAGACACCGAGTCGCCAAAGGGCGTGGACGCGGCCAACCTTGGCGTAGCTCCCAGTGATCAAAGGCCCAGTTGTAGGCGTAATTCCACGTCATGGCTAGTAGACTCAACACCAACGTCAGTCCGCCGACGGTTGCGATCGATTCACCCGTTATCCACTGAACGATAGGTACCGATATCAAAATGGCAAAAAACTCGAACATCAGCGTATGCCGGAGTCGGTCCTTGAATGTTCTCATCGCGTTTAATCTCGCTGTACATTTTTCTGTATTTTGCATTAATATTCGATAGATTAAAGTTAGTTTCTATCTGATATGGAGATAGGTGTGAGATTTAGTTTAGAGCAGCTCCAAGCCTTCGTGGCGGCGTGCGAACAAGGGTCTTTCTCCGCTGCCGCCAGGCAACTCGGTAAGGCGCAATCGGCGGTCAGCAGCGCTATAGCCAATCTCGAGTTGGACCTAGGGTTGACGCTGTTCGATCGCTCAAGGCGTGAACCGACGATGACCGGTTCGGCCCGGGCACTGCTGCCGCAGGTTCGGTCCATGTTGGAGCAAGGGCGGGATCTGCAAGGGCATGCCGATGCGATGGCACAAGGAGAGGAGGGAAGGCTAACTCTCGCCGTCGAGGAATCGTTGATCGGACCGGATATGGAATCGATGTTGGTTCAATTTGAACAGCGCTTTCCTCAGCTAGAGCTGGAACTGCTTAACCCGGCAAGGATGGATATTGTAGAGCTCGTCACCCAGGGTAGGGTGGATATGGGATTGCTGCTTTCCACCATGCAAACACCCGAAGACTACCGTTTGCGCACCATGGGTGAGATGACGCTGATCGCGGTGGCAGGCGCCGAACACCCGCTTGTGTCTAGGCGCGAATTACAGATCGATGACCTTAAACCGTTTCGCCAGTTGGTACTGACCTCGCGAGGGGCCAAAATGTATCCCAGCGAGCAGGTCGGCCGTCAGGTTTGGCGCATTGAGAGCCAGTTCGGATTATTGGAATTGATTAAACGAGGGATCGGCTGGGCCTGGGTGCCGCTGCATATGGTGATTGAGGATATTAGCGCGGGTCGTCTTTGTCGGCTGCAATGCGAGATGGCTGCCGACCGTTACCATGTGCCGGTCGACCTGCTATTGTCCTTCAGCTATCTGGAAGGCAAAGCAGGCAAGTGGCTGTATCAGGAAATTGGTCGACTTCCCTTTTTGGAGGGCGGTTCTAAGTAGCTTGATAGCAAGGGGAGGGGAATCCAGGTCTAAGCACATCGACTGGACTACCGTTTAGACAGCCATACAATGGTTACGCTTTTATGGTCAGTATTACACCCCTGCAAAGATTGAAAATCCAAGATTTCGTAAAGCAAGCTCCAGTTGGAAGCTGCCAAGGTAAAAAATGCTAACAATGTGCTGCGTCGAGTGATTTTCTGCGGCACTCCAAATTGTCGTAGAACGCGGCGTTTAGTCGCCAACAAGAGGTTAACGTTATGGAATTTGCAGTAGATATTCAAAAGAAACTAGAACAGGATTTTGGCTCGGAATTGGCTGGTGCTAAAGATGAGATCGAAGCCTTGTATGCCAAAACGAATTGGCAAATTGGAAATAGAATTATTCGCTCGATAATCTATTTGGCCAATGGCGATTTGGAATCATTAAAAACTAACATAGAGTTTGCTCTAGCTGATCATCAAGACGTGGTATGGCTAGCTGAGTACGATCGTGGTGATGAGCAATTAAGAAATTTCAGCAAAACGTTTCAAGAGCTGGGCCTTTTGCAGAGTTAAATACTGATCCAAGGGGTATGAAGATCTTCCCAACTCGGCTTAATCGTGCGGACAGCAACTCGATGGTAGGCCGTTTTTGGTATTGGTTTCAAGGTGATTAATTTACCCAAAATCGTATCATTCTCCACAGTTGTAATCTTCGATCGCGTGCCGTGCTGGAAAGGTTTTACATCAGAGAAACCCCCTCCGTTTTCCGCATCCGTGATACAGTGCGGCGGGCAATTTGGTCACTATTTTTGAGGTTCTATGATTCCCTGGACAGTATTGGGTAAAGCGGAAATTCCCAACGGCGGTGGCGAGCTAAAACTGTCGCAACGAGGAGAGGAGTTTTCCATTCGTCTCTCTGGCGTTCGAGGCGAGCTGATGAACAGCCGGGTCCACAATTCGGAAGAAGTACTAGCCGAACTCGGCTGCGCTCATCTCAAATCAGTTGATGCTGCGCAGGTGTTGGTGGGCGGTTTGGGCATGGGGTTTACGCTTGCGGCTGCCCTCAAGGCAGTTACAGCGTCGTCAACGGTAACGGTGGCGGAGCTGATACCGGCCGTTGAGGAGTGGAATAGAGGTGCGTTGGGTGAATGCGCCGGGCGGCCGCTTCAAGATAGCCGTGCACAGGTTCATCTAGGGGATGTGGCCGAGTTGTTCGATAACAAAAAACCGGCCTTTGATGCCATTCTACTCGACGTCGATAACGGCCCCGAAGGCCTTACCCATACAGACAACCATGGGTTGTATTCATTGTCGGGACTGGATGCGATTCATAAATCTCTGCACGTTGATGGAATGCTTGCGATCTGGTCGGCTTTTCCGGATAACCATTTTCTTAATCGTCTAAAAAAGACTGGCTTTAAGGCCTCGATGCGTACGGTAAGAGCCCGCGTAGGTAAGGGCAGTCGGCATACGATTTTTCTGGCTAAGAAGGCCTAGTTGATTTCGGAGTGAGGTTATAGACAGGGGCTCTGTTACTGTTCATCAAACCTAATATCGGAAAACCATGCCGTCCCCGAGCTCCCTGTATTATCACCATCCACCATGACGGCGTAGCCTTCAAGGGTGCTTACATCGACATCAAATAGTCGTTTGAAGTCTTCCACCACATTCCGTCTCTCGTGAAACCAAAGTCCCGCATTACGATTCCCCGCTTGAACAGCCACCATGTGAGATTTCTTTGTGTAGGCGCTTGGCCAAGTGTCACCAACTTTTCCGTTAGACGACCAAACATAATTCACCGCTAACGTCTGCCATGGAAACAGTCCGGTCTTAACCACGACATATACCCGAGCTGGATAATCATCGCCTTCACGGCTCTGCTCATTAATGTCAGCCCCATAGGTACTTTTAATTTTCCATCGCCACCTAACCACCGGGCGTTTGGATAAATCAACCCGTTCTTGACGGTACAAAACCGATGCGGCCCCCGAGGTTTCTCCCTTAATGATCTCCTTACCGTTGTCGAGTTCGAAGGTGTAGCGGGTGTTTCCAACAAATGATCGCTCATCCCAATCCTTTTCATCGGCGTTCGCCAACGACAGCAATCCGCCAAGTAAATAGACTGCGATCAGAAAACGACAAGTTCTAACCATGGCACTCTTACCACCTTTACTGTTAATAATTTAGCTCCTATCCACCAAGCAATGCCAGCTACAGCGTCGTTCACCTAGCCGCCGCTGCTAGACTTGCAAGGGTGGAAGCTGCCCTTTGTTAGACTGATACAGCGACATTCGAGCAGGGTTCGCTTTAGAAGTTTTTGGCAAATAACTGCCCACCGATCATCGTTATCATAGCCAGTTTGGCAACCGTTGTATGGAGCAAAGAATGCTGGTACTGGGACCTTCGCAGAGAGCATGGATTTAAAGGGCGCCTGAAGTAGTAGCGATGCTGTCTGTTTAGATTTTACAGAAAAGGATGGGATTGTTTTGATCCAAAGACGAGAGGCGGCATCGAGAAGGACACGTTACCTCAAATACGGATCTATTATATTGCTCATCTTGGTCGTTAACGTTGGCGGCGGTTGGCTGGTACGACAGATAGATTTTCAATCATATCCGCGCCACCAACAGATGCTGCACATACTGCTACTCAGTTTAATCGGCCTGTATATTCTGCTAATGGCTTTGCCGTTTATGCCGGGGATAGAGATTTGCTTGGCTCTGTTGAACTTACCGAGGAACGCGCTTATTGGCGGTGGCGGGGGGATTGGGTTGATCAGTGGCATGAGTAAAATCATACCGTTCTATCGCTATGTTGTTGTCATCGCCATCGCGACTGCTCCGGTTCCGTTGATCATCTTTATTCAAACGAGTTAACGAACGGTGCTGATGGTCATCGCTAGTGCGCTGTTGCCCGTTTTTTCTAGATACGAGGCAAAAGACCATCATCGAGTTAATACTGTCAGCATGCCAAGCTATGTGAATAGTGCTAATCCCAGCGACAGCAATCCGAACACAAGTAAGATATAGGCCTGGGAAAGAAAGATGTTTCTGCCGTGCTCGTAATTGGCTTGGCCTAGGTTCTGATACTCGGCAGGATAGAGCGACTCGTCCATGTAAGCCCCTGGCTGGTAGAGATTCATCGCCGTCTCGATACGGACGATCAGTCGCGCCACCGCAGAAAACTCACGATACCTGGCACGAATGGCGTAGATCGATACGGCAACAATAACGATGATGGTCAACGTCAACATAACGGTGGGGGCGCCATCCAGTGCCGGAGTCTGAGAGATCAGCCAGCCATCGATCACCACCAGTAAGCCAACGGCACCGGTGGCGATCTTAGCGATGCGTTCGCGCAATATGTGCGCGGTCGACTGCTGCTGAGAATAAATGGTTTTAAGGATACCCAGTCGATCGCCATCCATATCATTTCCTAGAATCAGGTTTAGCCTCCGGGTAGTGTAGCCGATGGCCTGGACCATTCATTGATATGAAAACCTCAAACATCTGCCACGGCGTAGCTTCCGAAATCGGCATTGAGTGTCAATCAAGCTAACAGTTCTCTCCCATGAGCAGCATTGAGGTCCAATATAGGCCCAACAGGGACTATACCTGTTGGATTGATAGAGGCATGGCTGCGGTAGTAATGCGCCTTGATGTGATCGAGATCGACTGTCGCGGCGACACCAGGCCACTGATACAGCTCTCGGATGTAACCCCACAGCTGCGGGTAGTCGAGCAATCGCTTCAGATTACATTTGAAATGGCCGTGATAAACCGCATCAAACCGGACTAGAGTGGTGAACAACCGCCAATCGGCTTCGGTGATTTGCTCGCCGAGCAGGTATCGTCGTGTCGAAAGCCGTTGCTCCAACAGCTCAAGGGTGTTGAACAGCTGATGCACCGCGGCTTCATAAGCGTCCTGAGTGGTCGCGAAGCCGGCCTTGTAGACACCATTGTTGACGCTGTCGTAGATCAGTTGGTTGAGGCTATCGATCTCTGCGCGTAAGCCTTCGGGGTAGTAGTCACCCCCAGATGATCAAATGCTGTGTTGAACATGCGGATGATGTCGGCCGATTCGTTGCTGACAATGGTCTGGCGTTGCTTGTCCCACAGTACCGGAACGGTGACTCGTCCGGTGTAATCTGGAGCGGCTTTTTTGTAAATTTCATAGAGAAAATTGGCTTGCTCTAAACTGTCATCCGTCGAACCATCGCCCGGCTCGAAACTCCAACCTTGTTCAGCCATCAGTGGATTGACCACCGACACGTCGATCATCGACTCGAGTCCTTTGAGAGTCCGAAAGATCAGGGTACGGTGTGCCCAAGGGCACGCCAGTGAGACATAAAGATGATAGCGTCCCGCTTCCGCTTTAAAGCCATCGTTTCCGCTGGCCCCGGCGCTGCCGTCGGTTGTGATCCAATTGCGAAACAGTGATTCGCCACGCTCAAAACGGCCGTTGCTGGATTGGGTATCGTACCAGCGGTCCACCCACTGGCCATCGACTAATAAGCCCATTGTGTTCTCCTTTATGTGCGGTCAATCAAGTTTAGGGTAGTTCGAACAACAAGCCTTCGGCCTGATCAAGCGCTTCTATATTGAGAAAGGGTTCGTCAACGATGGTTGCGCCGTCACCGGCTTCCAAACGGGTTCCGTTAATATCCAGCGCCCCCCGAGCAGCGTGCAGGTAGTAAGTGCGCTCTTTGGTCGTGGCAAAGGTCGTTGCTTGGCGGGCCAGGGCTAATTTGTACAGGCTCGCCTGCTGCTGAATCGGCAGGGAGCCGTCGCGACCATCGGCGGAAACGATCAACGTGATGCCCTTGGCATCGGAGTAATCCTTCTGCGCGTAGCGAGGCGTCACAGCTTGTTTATTCGGCTGAATCCAGATCTGTAGAAGATTTAACTCCTCAGTGTCTGACGGGTTAAACTCGCTATGAAAAATGCCGCTGCCAGCGCTCATCACCTGAACCTCTCCTGCCTTCAAGGTGGTATGAACGTCCATGGTGTCCTTGTGTTCGATGCTGCCTTCGAGGATATAGCTGATGATCTCCATATCCCGGTGCGGATGCGTGTCGAAACCGGTCCCCGGCTTGATCCAGTCATCGTTGATGACACGCAGGGCCGAGACACCCATATACCGAGGGTCGTAGTAGTTGGCGAAGGAGAAGCTATGTTTGGTGTGTAGCCAATCAAACTGCCCCTGTCCACGTTCATGACTGCGTCGTAAAGTGATCATGCCGGTGTCCTCGAGATAGGGGAGGGTCACTCCCCTTGTTACTGGTTGTTAGGCAGGCGCGTGGCTGCGGCTCACCTGGCTAGCCAATTCGGCAGTTCGGTTGCGAGTTAACAAACGATCGACCGAAACAGCACCTGCTCCGTTGAATACCAAAGCAACAGAGATGGCCAGTAGCGACAAACCAAACTCGTAACCGTTGTTAGCCATGAACAGGCCGTTGGCAGCGTGCACCGCCAGAATCGCTACCAGCATGGTAAAGGCCAACATCAAGGCCGCAGGACGTACCAGCAAACCAAACAGCAGGGCTAGCCCGCCAAAGAACTCAGCACTGCCTGAGGCCAGGGCCATCAGGTAACCTGGCTCCAGACCTATTGAGGCCATCCACTGTCCGGTACCCTCCAGCCCGTAACCGCCGAAGGCACCAAACAGCTTTTGTGCACCATGAGCGGCGAAGATAATGCCTGCCGGTAATCGCAATGCGAGTCCTGTTAGGCTGTTGTCGGTGGTCAGTACACGATGGATAAGATTGCTTTTCATGGCTAGATTCCTCTATAAAGTCAGTGTTGCTGATTGATAGAGCCACTATATAAAAGTGAACTGATAAAAAATAACGGAGAGTTTTGATCTAATTGATCAAAAAAATTGAACTATGGCTTCACCCATTACCCTAGACGCATTGCGAACCTTGGATGCCATTGACCGGCGACACAGCTTTGCCGCTGCGGCTGAAGAACTGTACCGGGTGCCATCCGCCGTCTCTTACACCATCAACAAACTGGAGGAAGATCTCGGCGTGACCCTGTTCGACCGTAGCCGGCGCAAGGCGGAACTAACGCCAGTGGGGCGCCTGATGCTGGAGCAGGGACGGCAGATCCTGACGGCCACCGAAGAGCTGACCGCGCTGGTTAAGCAAGCCGCGGGAGGTTGGGAGGTGGAGCTACGGATCGGTGTCGACACTGTTCTGGAGTTCGGGCCGATCTATGACTTGATTGAACGCTTTCATCAGCTCCAACCTCGCACGGAAGTACGACTAATCGAAGAGGTGTTGGGTGGTAGCTGGGATGCGTTGATCGCGGAGCGCTGCGATATCGTTATTGGCGCGGCGGGAGATCCCCCCACTCAGGGTTTTGGCACCCATGCTTTGGGTCAAGTGGTGTTCGATTTTGCAGTGGCTGCCAGCCATCCTCTGACCGCTCTGACTCAACCGATTCCCTTCAGTGCGATTAAGGATTATCCGACAGTTGTCGTCGCTGACAGCTCTCGCCACCTGCCGGTGCGGTCGGCGGGCTTACTCGATGGACGCTCACGGGTTGTCGTGCCCTCCATCGAACATAAGATCGACGCGCAGTGCCAAGGCGTAGGGGTCGGTTATCTACCACGGCACCGCATCAGGCGTGAATTGGATGACGGGCGGCTGCAACTCATTCGACTTGAACAGCCGCGCCCGCCCCAGTCGATCTCTGTGGCATGGCGTAATACCAATAAGGGCAAAGCGTTAAAGTGGTTCATCAACCAGTTAAAGGCGGTGACGTTTGATTCCGGTTTAGATAGCGGCTATTGAACGGCACCACGCCTTTCAAACACCTTGTTATCGCACTCTCTAGCCTAACCGTACCCAGCTAAATCAGCTCTGCTCGTCACAAGGCACGTAGGTGATCACAGAAACCACGGCTCCGGTGGGATCCAAAATTGCACACATCCGCCCCACGGTTGGTACGTCCATGGGTGGGTAGAGCGCTTTACCGCCTGCGGCTTCAGCCTTGGCTAGGGTCTTATCGACATCGTCTACGGTGATATAGGTGCCCCAGTGGTTGGGTATCTGTTCAGCACCGGGAGGCTTGCCCATGATGCCGCCAACCGGTTGGCCGTCGGCCTTTACTACGTTGTAGGTCATACCCCCCATATCTTTCTCTTCAATCTCCCAGCCGATGACTGTTTGGTAGTAGGTTTTAGCTGCTTCAACATCGTCGGTCATCAATTCGGACCAACTGAACGCCCCGTGTTGTGTAAATGACGGGTCCATCATCGCCTCCTTTAACTATCATCAAAAATCGTGTCAGAAACAGTTTAGTTGAGGCGGAATTAGCAGGCTCTTCTTTTTAACGGACTGATATAGCTGTTGTGCTTTAACGTGTTTTAATAGATTTTTATCTATAGTTGTCTGCGCAAAAATATTGACCGGATTTGATATATGAACGATTCAGAAAACCTAAGCCAACTGGTCATTCAGGGCAGTATGCTCGAAGAGCAGAGGGTCATAACCGACTGTCTGGATAGCGGCGTTGATGAGCCCCAGTTATTGCTATGGCAGTACGATAAGGCGGCCGTCATCATGGGATGTTCCCAACGCCCCGATGAAGGACAGTTACAACGCGCAGAAACGGCTGGATTACCGATCATTCGACGAGGTTCCGGTGGCGGTGCGGTATTGGCTGGCCCCTGGATGCTGAGCGCGACCCTGTTTATTCCAACCGAGCATCCGATTGGTACGCTCGATCTGATTAAACTGTTTGGCTGGTTCGAACAGATATGGATCCAAGCACTGACCGATTGCGCCGTAAGTTGTAAAGGGGTCGATAAGACACTGATAGATCTATCCAAACAGATCTCCAAGCGAGAAAGGGTCGAGTGGGCCTGTTATGCGTCACTGTCGCACGGCGAAGTCGTTAGTCTGGACGGTCGAAAACTGGTCGGGCTGGCACAGATCCGTAAGCGCAAAGGGGTAGCACTGGTTAGCGGGCTACACCTTCAACCCTGTGATTGGCGAGTGCTCTGTGATGTCGTTGTCGACGACACCAGCCAAGCGGGCGTGCTTGAATCGCTGAACAGTAACGCAGAGCAGTTAAGCGGTGTGTCGGCCGCAGATCTTCTGCCACAGATTATCCGCCATTTTACGGCAGCCTTGCGGGATGAATTTGAGGTGTTGAAGTTTGTTCAGCCTTAACCAAAGCCTTAACGTTTAACCGGCCACGCTTGCATCAAGCGATTAGTCCTTCTAACACGGCGTCTTGCTCTGCCGCCATGCACCGCCCGTTAATGCAGTTGCGCAAGTGTGACAGCATATACCCCTTGCGGCATATAGCCCCGTCCCTCCGATCTTTAATAGTCTGTGCCGATAGCTGGTACAGATTCCTTATCAAGAGAGGGTAGTCATGAATAATAGCAACTGGAAAGTGCTGAGTGAGTCGGTCGCGCTGCACGGTCTCGCGTATATAAACGGCGGCTTTCGTCGGGCACTCAGTGGTGAAACCTTTGCCTCTATCAACCCCGCCACCGAACAGCATCTGGTTGATGTGGCGAGTTGTGATAGCGCGGATGTTGATGCGGCTGTTGCGGCGGCACTGGAGGTGTTTAATACCGGATGTTGGTCTCAGGCCGCGCCCGCCGAGCGCAAGCGGGTGCTGCTACGGCTGGCCGATCTGGTTGACCAACATCGCGATGAGTTGGCGCTGCTCGATACGCTGGATATGGGCAAGTCGATCAACGAGATGGTGACTATCGACCTCCCCGATGTGATCGATTGCCTACGCTGGACGGCGGAGTGCATCGACAAAGTGTACGGCGAGATTGCGCCCACCGGCAAACAGACGCTGGGGTTGATTAGCCATCATCCCGTCGGTGTGGTGGCGGCGATCACGCCGTGGAACTACCCTCTGCTGATGGCTACCTGGAAGCTGGCACCCGCATTAGCGGCGGGCAACTCGGTGGTGCTTAAACCGTCTGAAAAGAGTTCGCTTAGCATTCTGCGGTTAGCCGAATTGGCTAGCGAAGCGGGTCTGCCTGACGGTGTACTGAATGTTGTCACCGGATATGGTCATACCGCAGGAAAAGCACTGGCCCTGCATCAGGATGTCAGTGTGCTGGCGTTCACCGGTTCTACCCGGGTCGGCGGCATGCTGATGGAATATTCAGGGCAGTCCAATATGAAGCAGGTCTGGATCGAGGCCGGTGGCAAATCGCCGATGCTGGTGTTCGATGATACGGCCGACATCAAACGCGCGGCAGCCACGGCAGCGGCGGCGATCTTCTCCAATCAGGGCGAGGTCTGCATCGCCTGCTCGCGGTTGTATCTGCAACAGGGGATCAAGGAGCGTTTTCTCGATGCCTTGGTTGAAGCAACTGCTCAATATCAGGGCGGTGATCCGCTCGATCCCAACACCACGATGGGACCAATGGTGGACCGGGCGCAGTTGGCGACGGTCGAGCGTTATATCCAGTCAGCGATCGACGAGGGCGGAACGATACTGGCGGGCGGACTGCCCGAGTATGTTGAAGGGCAAGGTTACTATGCCAAACCGACCATAATTGCCGATGCCAATAACGCTATGACCTTCGTCCGTGAGGAGATCTTTGGACCGGTACTGGCGGTATCCGAATTCACCGACGAGGCCGAGGCGATCGAGCTTGCTAATGACACTCCGTACGGCTTGGGGGCGTCGATCTGGACCGACAACCTGTCGCGGGCGCACC
>JBALWS010000105.1:0-15531 GCA_036960405.1 Halopseudomonas sp.
CCAAGGCAGGGATCGAGGCCCACTGTGACAAATTTGAGCGCATGGAGCGGGTGCTGAAAAAACTGCCGATACCCGAGCAAGGCTTGTTTGTCGCCCCGACGGTAATCAAGCTTGAGGGGATCCAAGAGCTGGAACAGGAGATCTTCGGTCCGGTGTTGCACGTTGCTACTTTCGAGGCCGACGAGATCGATCAGGTGGTGGACACTATCAACGCCCAGGGCTACGGGCTGACCTTCGGCCTGCATACTCGCGTTGATAGCCGTGTCGAGCGGATTATCAACCGGGTCAAAGTGGGCAATATCTACGTCAATCGTAACCAGATTGGCGCCATCGTCGGATCCCAACCCTTTGGCGGCGAAGGACTGTCTGGCACCGGGCCCAAAGCTGGAGGTCCTCAGTATGTGCGCCGCTTTATGAAATCTGAAACGCCTCATAACGCGGCTGTTTCGGCTGCGCCCACGGTGACCCTAGAGCGCTTACAAATGGCGATTGACCAACTGCAAGATTACGGCTGGGCTGACCCCGTCGATCGTGCCGCTCGCTTAAAGCCGGTATTCGGTACCGTGGCCGCTGCTTTGGATGCAGCCCCTGAAGCGATGCCCGGACCGACTGGCGAGATAAATAGTCTGTCGTGTTGTCCGCGCGGGGTAGTGCTCTGCTTGGGGCCCGACAAGACGTCGGCCCTGGCGCAGGCTGGCATCGCGCTGTCCCAAGGCAACGCCGTGGTGGCGGTCGCGCCAGGTATTGAAGCAGCCGTCGCTGCTGCCGTCGGTGAGGGTATTCCGGTGGTGGGTATCGATGGTCTGGTCATTGCCGATGCCCTCGCCGCTGCGAAGGGCATCGAGGCGGTAGCAAGTGCGGCTGGCGAGCCCTCCTTGCGGGCATACCGGTTGGCACTGTCTAAGCGGGAGGGCGCTTTGTTGCCCTTGATCACCGAACAGCATGCTGCTGAGCGATTCGTGACCGAACGTCATCTTTGCGTCGATACGACGGCTGCCGGCGGCAACGCCAGTTTGATCGCCGCATCAGAGTGACCGGCTGCCAAGCGTGGTCGCTAGCTCGATCCCTGCAAGAAATAACAACCGCTCTAGAGGCCTGTTGGACTCGACCGATCGTAGCGAGGGCAAATCTGACTTTGGTCGTTTTTTGCTCTCTTTTCGTTGAATAAAATAACCCACATAAAAAAAATGATGAGGCTCTATCCATGATTACACTGACGTTTCTACTCTATCTCGGGCTGATGCTTGCCATTGGCGTCGTCGCCTACCGGCGCACCCAGGATCTGTCCGACTACGTGCTGGGCGGTCGTAATTTGGGCCCGCTGCCCAGCGCTTTGTCTGCCGGTGCTTCCGATATGAGTGGTTGGCTGCTGTTGGGGTTACCCGGATACGCCATGTCTGCCGGTTACGGCTCTTTCTGGCTGGCCGGTGGCCTGCTGGTGGGCACCTGGCTCAACTGGCTGCTGGTGGCTCAGCGGCTGCGGGTTTACTCCCAGCACGCCGACGATGCCCTGACTTTGCCGGCTTTCTTCGAGAAGCGATTTGAAGACCACGGTCACAGTCTGCGGGTGATCTCGGCAGTCTTCGTGTTGATGTTCTTCCTGTTTTACACCAGCTCCGGTCTGGTCGCCGGCGGCAAACTGTTCGAAACCGTGTTTGGCTTCGACTACACCTTAGCCGTCATTGTTGGCGCCGTTGCCGTGATCTCCTATACCCTGTTTGGCGGTTATCTGGCCGTATCTTGGACCGACGTGGTACAGGGCCTGCTGATGGCCGCCGCGCTGGTCGTCGTACCGCTGATCGCCATGGGTGAAGTGGGCGGACTATCCGCTACCTGGGCGGCCATGGAAGCCAAGAACCCCGAGCTGCTCAATGCCTTTACTAACGCAGACGGTACCAGCATTACCCTGATCGGGACCTTGTCATTGCTGGGCTGGGGGCTGGGTTACTTCGGTCAGCCCCACATCCTGGCGCGCTTCAAAGGTATCAAAAGCAAGGATCATGTCCCCGCCGCCCGTCGCATTGCCGTGATCTGGAGCGGCCTGACTATGGTGGGCGCTTGCCTGGTTGGTTTCGCTGCCATCGGCTATCTGGATACGCCGTTGGATGACAGCGAGAAGGTATTCATGGTGCTGGTCGACGCCCTGTTTCATCCCGTAATTGCCGGTATCCTGCTAGCCGCGATCCTGGCTGCGGTGATGAGTACCGCCGATTCCCAGCTGTTAGTTTCCTCTTCCGCACTAGCCGAGGACTTCTACAAGGCGCTGTTTAACCAGAATGCCAGCCAGAAGCAGTTGGTGATGGTCGGTCGTATCGCGGTCGTGGTGATCGCCTTGATCGCTACCTTCTTGGCTTTGGACAAAGATTCGAAGGTATTGGATTTAGTCTCTTACGCTTGGGCAGGTTTTGGTGCAGCCTTCGGACCGGCCCTGATTTTGGCGCTGTACTGGAAGCGGATGAACAAAGCCGGTGCGTTGGCCGGGATCATTGTTGGTGGTGTAACAGTCGTGGTCTGGAAGCAGCTATCCGGCGGCTGGTTCGACCTCTACGAGATTATCCCGGGCATTCTATTCGCCTTCATCGCCATCGTACTGGCCAGCCTGTTGACCCCCGCGCCACAGCGTTCGGTGCAGGCTAAGTTTGAAGAGGTAGATGCGATTATCAAGGAGAAAGCACCAGCGCTAGTTCCTGTTAACGCCTGAGCCTTTCTACAGTAAGACCCGAAAGCCACGCAATTGCGTGGCTTTTTTGATTTTGCACTTTTTGAACTGTTTTCTATGACAAAATATCGATCAAGAAAAACGAGCAATTACCCTGCTACAGGATATCTGGCGTCATGCCGTCGCTGGCCAAGTACACCCGCCGCGGCATCAATATGGATAATGATTGGTTTGTACGCGGCTGGAAAGGAGCACAAATCAAGCCGGGTAGAGTGTTCCATCTGATGGAGCCCGACATTAGTAACCGGGCTACAACCTGGTTCATGGAGTACGGTCGGTAAAGTGCTGCTAGCCTAGACTCACCGTGGCGATTCGTCCTACGTTGCTTAAGCGTTGGGGCGTGACGCGCCCCTCGTTTTAGGACCAACGTTGGGTTTGTATTTGCGTTTTTTGTTCTTGGCCGTCGATCGACGGCGTTTAAACGGGGCGGCCGAGGTGACTCCCGCCAGCCCACTCGGCAGCGACTGTTTAGCGCCTTCGACCAACCCCATCAGGGTGCTGATCATCGGCTGCATAAACCCCTCATAGCTGGCCTGACGCTGACTAATCGCCTCCAACGTTGCCTCCCATTGTGCGGTCATATCCGGGGTGGTCGCTTGCGGCGGTAGGCTATTTATCAGCCCTTTACCGGCCGCCGTACTGCGGATCTGTTTGGCGTGACGGGTTAAAAATTTACGCTTGAACAATAGTTCGATAATTCCGGCACGGGTCGCCTCAGTCCCCAATCCATCGGTCTCTTTGAGGATCTTTCGGATCTCTGGGTCTTCGACATGACGTGCGATACCTGTCATCGCAGCCAACAGCGTCGCATCGGTAAAATAGGCCGGTGGTTGGGTCTGTTTGTCGCGCAGCTCCCCGCCGACGCAGTGAAGTAACTGGCCCAATTGCAACGGCGGTAACAGCACCGCAACCTCTGGAGGAGGGTGGGGCTCGGTGGAGTTCCCCGGATCGGACTGCTTCTGTGGATTTTTGCTAAATAGCACCTTCCAGCCCAATTGTTGGATCTGGCGCGCTTTGGCGACAAAACGCCCCTGCGCGATAGTCAGTTCCAGCACCGTTTCGTAGTGCTGGTAAGGGCCATAAAACTGCGCCAGATACTGACGGGCGATCAGCTGGTATAGCTGCTGTTCCTGCTTGTTTAGTTTGGCAAGATCGGTGCGTTTCTGGGTGGGAATGATAGCGTGGTGGGCATCGACTTTCGCATCGTTCCACGCCTTGCTTTTTTGGGTGAGAGTCGCGCCATCGATAGCGCTTTGTAGTTCGGTCGCGTTCGCGCCAATGGCACTGGCTACCGCCGAGGCCTGGGCGTGGTGTTCAACCGGCAGGTAGCGGCAATCTGAGCGTGGGTAGGTGATCAGCTTGTAGCGCTCGTACAATGTCTGGCAGCTATCCAATACCTGTTTGGCGCTCAATCCATAACGTTTGGCCGCATCTATCTGCAGCGCAGACAGGTTATAGGGTAACGGTGCCGCCTGCCGTTTGAGCGTCTTATCCAGCCCGGTTACTTTGGCGGGTTGGTCGCTAATCCGCTGCACCACGTTCTGCGCCAGGGCGCGGGACAATACCCGCCCCTCCTCATCCTGATAACGGCGACAAGCCGCGCTGGGTTGCCATTTGGCGTTGAACGTTTCGCCCTGCGGGGTACTGATTTGCGCCCATACTTCGTAAAAGGGCTTAGACACGAACTGTTCGATCGCCTGATCGCGCCGCACCACAAGTCCGAGCAGCGGCGTCTGGACTCGTCCCACCGACAGCACGCCCTGATAACCGACCTTGCGCCCTTGCAAGGTGTAAGCACGGGTCAGATTAATGCCGTAGAGCCAATCGGCTCGCGAACGCGCAAGTGCCGACACCGACAGGGGCACAAACTCACGGTTGCTACGAAGGGTGGTCAGTGCTCGCTTGATCGCGCTGGGGTTAAGGTCGTTGACCAGTAGCCGCTGGGTAGAGCGTAGTTTTTCAGCTGGCACCTTCAGGTAGCCGATCACCTCATCGACCAGCAGCTGTCCTTCGCGATCCGGGTCACCGGCATGCACCAACTGATCCGCCTGTTTCACCAGTTTTCGCAGTACGCTAAGTTGCTTGCGAGTTTTCGTCTTGGGTTGCAGCTGCCATTGGGATGGGATGATCGGCAAGTGTTCCAGCTGCCACTGCTTTAAGACTGGGTCGTAGGCATCCGGCTCGGCCTGTTCCAGCAAGTGACCGATACACCAGCTGACGTAATCGCCACCGCCAACCTGAATAAAGCCATCGCCAGTGGTGTGTGGCGTGGGTAGCGCCGCCGCAATTGCACGTCCTTGGCTCGGTTTTTCGGCGATATAGAGGATCATAGGGACGTGGGGGCTCAGGCGATAGCTGTATGTTTAAACAGTATTCTAACTAACCTGAACTGGCCTCACCAGCCCTACGCAAAAGACATTGAGAATGAGGTGGAATCCAGCCACCGTTGATTGGCTTTCTACGCCACCAAAGAGGGTTGGGATAAAGACGGCTTATCGGTCAAGTGCTGAATGGAGTTTGCAGCAGTTCCGGTAGACTTCAGCGGTCTTGTGACAGTGGCGGCAAAACACCACCATACGAGATTTGGCGGAGAGTGCCCGTGTAACAAGTAGAACCCCGCCAGTGGATCAGGACAAGATTTGGGTTGGGCGTTCTGTTTCATGAAGTGCTTAGTGAAGGACTGAGCTGGACGGTAAACCAGCACGGCTTAATATTACTGAGTCAGCAAACGATGATCCGGCCCGTGGGGTAAACCTTCCCCCATGACGCGGGCTGGTTTCATTTAAGGTACTTTCCAGCGGTTTGATTGCGGGTGAGCAGCCGCCGTGGACGGACTATTTTCGAAAAATTCCACAGGGCTGCCTTCCTCAACAAAGCAGGGTTTCAGAGTTAAACCGCGTATCCATATTCGGCTTGCTAACCAACCCCTTAGCCATCTTTGGCTATCACAATGGCTCTGTGGTTAAATAATCCGCTCAGTACACCCGAAACCACCGGATACAGCAGATTCACGTCCCTCTGCCGCCTGTGGTCTACGAGCACGGCGACCATGGTTTCAATCAAATTTGCTCCTCTGGTAGTTCTTCTATGCCTACTCGGTGCCTGCGCCCCAGTTAAGCCCCAACCGGCAGAGGCTAACGCACCGCTGTTATATCAGACGGCCATGGAGGCTTTCGATCGTGCCGATTTTGCCTCGGCGATTAAACAACTGGAACTGCTTGATACCGATACCTCTCCTGATCATCAGGCCGAAATAGTGCGCCTGCGGTTGGTGCTCGCCAACTATGAACTGGGCAGACATGAAAATACGATTACGGCGGCCAACAATTTCATCCGTCTTTCGCCCCAGTACAGCCAGCTCGACCAGATACTTTATCTGCGCGGGGATAGCTACTATGAAATCAGCCAACCACCAGGGGAGGTTGGCGGTAAAAAAACGCTCCAAAACACAGCCGTGGCCCAGCATGGCTATCGGGACTTCAGTACGCTGCTAACCCGTTTTCCACACAGCCAACACGCCCCTAAAGCTCGGCTAAAGTCCGAACGCTTGCGCCAGCAGTTGGCTGACTACGAATTGACGGTAGCCGAACAGCACCTCAACCAGGGCGCATACGTTTCGGCCGCCAACCGGGCCCGTTATGTGTTAGAGAATTATGATGCCACTCCTGCAGTCCCTGCTGCCCTAAAGGTCATAGCTAAGGCGTACGATGCCCTGGGGCTAAAGATGCCCGCCGCCAACACCCGGGCGGTTCTGGAATCCAATTTCCCATTCGCCCAGCCAACAGCCACCGTGGTACCTGCAGCGGTTCAGCCAGGCCTACTCAACCCGCCGCCGCAACCCGAGGTGCCTGATCCATCTGAGACTGAAACGGGCCGTAGAGAGCCTCCCGCACCAGCTAAATCGACAGTGACACCGTTAGAGCCTCTGCTTGAAGCCCCTGCTGCCAGCAAGCAGGGCTGGGTACTACAGATCGCTAGTTTTAAGAACCCAGCTAACGCCAACAAGCTGGAAAACCGGCTGCGTGACGCCGGCTACAGTGCCTCCGTGTTAGCCCGTGGACCCTACTACCGAGTCATCGTCGGCAGCGAACCCCAGCGCGCTTCTATAGACCGGCTCCTGCTGCAGCTGCAGAAAGAGTTCCGGCTTAAGGGGATTGTCAAACCGACCTCGGCGGTACGCTAAGGAAATTGCGAACAAGTCCTGTAACCTGGGACAATCAGCAGCTGATCTGTACCAGCCAGAATGGACACCTACCTAAGCGCCAGTCGATGCTCCTCCTAAACCTGATGAGACTCCAGCAGCTGCTCAATACTCATTTTTTGGATGTTAACTTACCTGACCGTTGGCAAAGCATCCCACCGCGTCGTGTACGCAGGCGAGCATCTTTGCCGCGTCATCCTCCACTGTTGGTCGATGCCGTCACTAGCTAGAAACACCCCGTGCGGTTGCTGTGCGTTAACCTGATCGATAACGGCCATCAAAGCCTGGCTGCGCGCCGACTGCTGCGGGCTAAATAGGTCCTGTTGCTGGTGCTGGCTCGATATCAATTCGATTAGACCGACACCAGCCTTGGCGTAGGGCAGCCCCTCTTTGAACAAAGAACCCACCACACGACGCAGCTGCTGCACCACCAGCCGAGTATCGTTGGTCGGCTGCGGTAGCTTGATCACTTCGCTGCGCGAATAGTTAATCGCATCGAAGCGGCTGGTTTGGATAAAAACCAGCACCGTGGCAACCAGCGCGTCTTGCGCCCGTAGTTTCATCATTGCCCGCGAGGCGTAGCTACTGACCGCCTGTTGGAGCGATTCAAGTTCATAGACTCGCTCGCCGAAGCTGCGGGTGCTGAAGATCTGCTGTTTCGGCTGCGGTTGTTCGTCGAACTCGATGCAGGGTTCGCCGTTAAGCTCGCGCAATGTCCGCTCCATGTTTATGCTGAACTGCAGGCGCAGTAGCTTAGGTGGCTGGCGTGCCAGATCCCAAGCGGTCGTCACCCCTAGCGCTTGCAGCCGCTGTGATAGCCGTTTACCAATGCCCCAGACTTCGCCCACTGCAAACTGTTTTAACGCGTGTCGGCGCTGTGCTTCGCTCTCAATCGAAAAACTACCGTGATATTGCGGATCACGTTTGGCGACATGGTTGGCGATCTTGGCTAGCGTCTTGGTGGGTGCGATGCCTACCGATACCGGAATTCGTACGTCTCGCCACACCCTACGGCGTATCGTGCGGCCATACTCAACCAGATCGCCCTGAATTCCATCCAGCGACAAGAACGCCTCGTCGATCGAGTAAACCTCCATGTCGGGCGAAAACTCGCGTAGCGTCTCCATCACTCGCGCTGACAGATCGCCGTAAAGTTCATAGTTGCTGCTAAATACGGTGACACCGTGATGGCGTAGTAACCCAGCCACCTTGAAGTAGGGCGAAAAGGGTGGGTAGTTGAGCGCTTTCGCTTGCCTGTTTGCCGCTACGATGCAGCCGTCGTTGTTCGACACCACCACCACCGGCTTCCCGCGTAGGTCAGGCCGGAATACCTGCTCGCAACTGGCGTAGAACGAATTGCAATCGACTAGGGCGAGCATTGGTAACGAACCGAAGCCGTGACCACGCCCTCAATACGGAAGTCACAATCGTCGGTGATCGGAATCGGAGCATAGTTGCGATTCGCAGCCATTAGGCAACGGCGTTGGGTATCGAGCACCTTGCACGTTAGCTCGCCGTGAATAGCCGCGATGACCACCTGGCCGTGTGCAGGCTTGATGGATCGATCGACAATCAATAGGTCGCCCGGAAAGATACCTCGCCCACGCATCGAGTCACCCTCGGCACGGGCAAAGAATGTTGCACAGGGGTGCTTGATAAGATGCTGGTTAAGATCCAGCGGCGCTTCGAGGTAGTCGTCGGCAGGGCTAGGAAAGCCCGCAGACACCCGACTGGCAAAGAGCGGCAGTGGTTGGCACAGCAGAGGATCGGAAACAGGGATTATTTTCATGCCCTAATGATACTGTTTATTTATACAGTATTGCTAGTTGAAAACGATTACCCATGTCCGCGGTATACCGAGAAAAAAAACGCCAAAATTTTTCAGAACGTGACTTGATGCCACGATAGGCAGTACAGGAAGGCCCCCGTACCCCCGCTTCTAATTATCGAGGGAGACGTTGGGGCAGAGTAGGGCTGAACCGGATCCGTTCGGAAAAGGGAACCTAGTTTGAGTTATGGCTGCGATACCAAGCCCATAACTGTCGTTGGGCATTAATCGCGCGCCCAGCAGGAGGCTAGCGCGGGTGGTCGTCAGACTGCCCAGGATGCCGGTGGCGGCTTGTTGAAGCATGTCTGCCTAGTATGAAGCCATGCGTGCGGCACGTGACTGGGTTAATGCTGAAAATCGAAGCCGACAAGGGTTTTGAATTAAGCGGTTATAACGAGTAGGAGCGGTTCGACTGCGTTTTCGCGGTGACATATAGGTGACACAGGCAGAAACAAAAAAGCCCAAGACAATGCTTGGGCTTCTATATAGTTGAATTAACAACCGAATTTGGTAGGACTAGGCAGATTCGAACTGCCGACCTCTACCATGTCAAGGTACGATATATCCACTTCTCATGTTCATGCAATCTATTGATAACACTCGATATCAAGATAAAACCCCTTATAAAACAATACGTGCGGTATTAATTTGAAAATCATCTAGGTTTCTCTGTGTTTGTACAGGAGTCATAAAAGTTGCTATCGTGTGGTAACCTTTTGGTAACCCGGTGTAGGCGCTGTATCTGATGAACAAAGAGAAGCTCTCGGCAAAATCTCTTGCTAGGTTTGTAAAAAAATCGGTGATCCGTGAAGAACTGTGGGATACCGAACTCTCTGGTTTTCATGTTCGGCGCTATGCGAACAGTCTCGCTTATCGGCTGAAATATCGAAACCAGGAAGGCAAACCACGAACGACCACTATTGCTCGTTACCCTGATCTAACCATTGATGATGCAAGGAAGCTTGCCCGCCAGACGCTTGGAAAAATCGCTTCAGGGGAAGATGTACTGCAAACCAGGGTACAAGTCAGGCATCAGGCCAAAGTCGAAGAAATTCAACGTCTCAAGAAGTATTTAGACGGCCCCTATAGGGCCTACCAATTTCGAAAAAAGACTGGCGACCACACCATCAATATTTTGAACAATCATTTTTCGTGTTGGTTCGAAAAATCGATGAGTTCGATCACACCTAAAGATGTGGCGAAGTGGCAATCAGACAAAGAGACTGACGGGCTCGCTTTCGACACAATCAAACGCACCTACGGCGCACTGAAAACATGCCTTAACCATGCGGTTAAGACAGGCACTATAAATGCGCACCAGCTAGAAAAGTGTCAGTTAGAGAAACCCCACCTAACCGAATATGAGCTGACTAAATCAGGCGCGGCTCGTAGCTATCTCACAGAGGACGAAACAGCCGGTCTGTTTGCCGGTATTGAAGCCTATCAAAATAAGAAACGTGACCAACGGCAGAATAGTCGCTCTCATGGCAAAGAGCATCTGCCCGCTATCGATCATCTGGTTTATGTCGATCATGTTGCGCCATGGGTTTTGACCATGTTTTACAGTGGTTTTCGACCTGGCGATATATTTGGCCTTCGCTGGGAGCATATCAACTTACCATTTCGAATGATTACCAAGACCATCGAGAAGACCGCACATCACCAGCCTGAACCGCGAGCATTTCCTATCTCGCAGCCCTTTCTTGATGTTCTGGAAATTTGGCATGGTCAGAACGGCAAACCAACAACCGGTTATGTATTTCCAAGTATTCGAAAAAATGGAGCAAGGTTAAATAGCACCTCAATGCAAAAACCGTGGGCAATGATCCGGAAGCTTGGCGGTTTACGTGAGGGGCTTCAGCTTTATACGCTGCGCCATAATTTCGCATCACAGCTGATACTTGGCGGCGCTGATTTGCTGACTGTAGCCAAACTGATGGCGCATACGGATATACAGACGACAGTGAAACACTATGGCCATCTACGGCCTGATCTGGCGCGTGATTACGTCGACCAGTTCGCCACCAACCATACCCCAGAAAATAAGCTGCTTCCTCAAAAGGCAGCTACTCCGATTTAGCATGCCGCTGCGACGGTGTTCACTATATAAAAGTGAACGAGCCTTTCAGTCTTGCCAATTAACATCATTCATAGGTGTAATGAAATGAATAGTAAAACCACTCGCATCAGCACTATCCCGCCATGGTTCGAGATAGAAAATTACAAAGCCCTTCCATCGACACAGGATCCAGAGTGCATGTTCTCTGACCTCTACATACGCAAACTGATGTGGGACAGCCTAAATGATGAGAGTACCCCAAATCTTCATGAATCAAGCGGCTTTTATGAGCAAATAACTTCAGGAAGGCCTGATGAATTACTTGGTGTAGAGCAAGCTAAAAATTGGAAACAATCCATAAAGGCGTTTGAAAACGGACGACAGCATTGGCCAGGGTCAACTCTCTTGGTTAGTCCTATCGGGTTAGCTCACATCAAGCCTTTGAGTAAGTTCATCAGCAAAAGTGACCTAGATGATTTGGCAGCGTCATATCATCTTGATTACCCCATCGAGCTCATCCAAGCGGATACCGAGAAAAATGATGCTAACGCGTTTGATAAAAGCGCTTTAGTGAGCATTAATTTAGAAGCCAGTGACGACTCTATTATTAGGGATTTAAGGCGCCAGCTCTGCGTTTTTAGAGAGGTCAAAAAAGTACCAGAACCGGTGAGACGCACCCCTGAAAGCGAATACAGAAAACTTATCAATTATCAGATACTAGCCTGCCTTGACCTGCTCTTCTGGGAAAAAGTGGAGAAGAAAAAAATAGACCGTTCGGTATTTGCTGCGGCTTTATTTTCCTCACATGGTCGTGGAGGAAAATCATTAATAGACACGATCAGAACTTTTGCTGAAAAGAGCATGACCGATCATTTCATCAATGAGATATCAGCATTGGCGACCGAGCTTGAGGCAAACTAGCTCTAGTCAGCCTAGCGATAAAAGGGGGGGAACTGTAGTTTACGGCCTAGCTTACAGAATAAGAAATTTCTTCGAAAAAAAACGCCAGTTTATTTCGATTCTATTTAGATTGGATTGCTCAAAAATACCTCTGCAAACCCGCCGAAACAGAGGAAAGATTGATGGGCAACACCATAGAACTTCGCAAAACCCCTGAAGCTGCTGATTTTTTAAAGATCAAAGCTGAAACCCTAAAAATCTCGCGTCATACCGGCATGCTTTGCGGCCGCCCGGCTCCTGCCTTCCGTAAGATTGGCCGTTTGGTCGTTTATGAACAGAGCGTGCTTGAGGAGTGGATTAAACAGATTCCTGTTCAGACTAAAACCACCGAAACCGCTTTCAACAGCCAGCTGTAGGGAGAGGCACGATTATGAATGAGAACACGACGACCCCAGGTAAGAGCCAAACTTTCGTCAAACAAAGCGAGCTGCGCGGCTTCAAGGAACACAAGGCGTTGATACACATTCTTGAAAAACAGGAAGGCGTTTCTGAGAAATCGATCAACAAAGCTGCTGGCTTGATGAGCGGTGGCAATGTCCCGACTGATCTTGAGCGCAAGTACGATATCAAGTTCATCCGCCACTGGGTACGCAAAATGGCTCCGGACGGTAGTCGATATTCACTGTACCAACTCTTGAATTCTGACCAGGCCAAAAAGTTAGTGGCATTGATTAAGCGTCACTGCCAGACACATCGCATTGATCCGCCTCACGCCGAGCTGCTGGAGCAACTTGTGATGAATATCCCTGACCGTTCCTGCGATAACGCAGCCTAGATTGAAATTGTGCCCGCCCCCTCACCGAAAAGAGGGGGCTTTATCGTTTTGGGCATTTTCTGCTATTCACCATCAGCAATCACCGACGATAACACCCGGTGAGGTGCTGATGGAAACTTACTGATTTAGAGGTAACAATGGGCGCTACAGCTCACTCTTTACTAACCAAAAAAAACAAACGTCAGAAGTCAGGATGGGACAAGTGGTTAGGCCGCTACATTGCGCTGCCTCACCAGGTACTCATCAGTGCCCGATATCGCGCATTGGATACAACCGCAATGGCGTTGCTGAATGACTTACTGCTTCAACTTAATGGTTTTAACAATGGTAATATCACCGCAGCCCAAACCATTATGGTCAAACATGGCTGGAAAGACTCAACCCGAAAGCGCGCGCTAAAGAAACTGGTCGATTCTGGGCTGTTGGTCGTCACCCGCGTCGGAGGCAAACATCGTTGCTGCTTATACGCCGTGACCTGGTTACCGATTGACGAGATTAAACAAGCCGATCTAGGCCCAACTCATAAACCCTTGATCGACTTCAACGGTGAGAATAAGCGCAAGGCGTCATTTCAGAAACGGTAGTCCATTAACGAGCCAGACTGGGCCGTTAGTGACCCCCCAAAGGTAAATACATGGTTTGGAGTGTCATAAATGGCCCAACCAGTACTATTTTTTCACTTCTTGGGGTGTCAGAAATGACCCTCCTTTATATATAACCATATGCCATTCATTTAAACGGGAACATCTATCGCCACTAAGGCATAAAATCGTGAGATCTGATCAAGCCTGTTTTGCTTCAATGTGTTTTGTAATACAAAGGATGCGCACGCCATGTAGCACTTCAGTTGCTCAAACGAACCAGGGCAGGTAAACGGATCTAGAGGGCAAGTTGAAGCTGTATCACATTAATTACCAGCGGCAATACGCATCGTGGGAGGAGGGGGTTGCCAGGTATCCGGTTCGCGCTCTAGAACCAACAATCTCCCACCACGGTATCGATATCTGCGGCGAAGCTTAAACGCAGTCAGTCCTTGCTCCTGTACGAACAAGGCGACCGCTTTCGTTAACGTTTTGCATGGTGAATTAAGTACTGGAAAGGGTTAACTTAATAAACATAGCATTATGAAACTGAGAAAAAGGGAGGGGCAGGGGGTGGATATCATCGAATTAAAGGCGCTTATTATTGATTATACCCCCTGGCTGGGGTTTGCGGTCGTCATGGCGATCCTTCATACCCTCTTCAACAGGTTGTGGTGCGTGTTGAATTCAGCCGATATCATTATCCCGTTCGAGGAAGACACCTATAAAAAAGAGCTCCTCAAAGAGGAAGCTGAGAGCTACCTCATAGACCCGAGTACGATTGAAGACGATATCCCCGAAGAACAACGCTATGAAGCCTGCCGGGAACGTTTCCTAAAACGCCGTGCGGAGCGGTTAGCCACCCGGTACATGAAGCAATAACAAAACGTATTGGTGGTGATCTCCATCCATCCGTATAGTCTCTGCTCTTATCAATAAATTTCGGGATTAAGTCAATCTGCCGAACGGATGAATACTCTATTACGGCTTGTTCATTTCTCGCTCGACCAGATAAGCCGAAATGGCCATACATTCAAAAAACTCTTTAGTTCTCTGGATAACCTGTACTTGCCTCATATGAGAGCCAGTTTTGAACGCATTCGAGTTGCCATACTGGCCACCACGCCTTCCCGTGATTGAGGTTCGCATCGTTTTTGATTGAATTGAGTTCGTACTGCGAACCAGCCAGTTCTGACAATACCGATGACATGTTTTTCTGAGTCGCTCAGCATCTTCATCAGACAAAGATAGTATCTGTAGTTTTACTTGGCTTCTGGTTTTACCCGAGTAACGCCCATTTTTATAAGCGTTTGTGTTGCCAATTGGAGCACCCGCTCCAGGTCTTGCTCCTCCGCTAGGCATAAGCTATTTATCCCCGTAATGTTGAATGACTGTCTAATATTACAATGAATTCAACAATATAGATGGACGGTTTTTTTAAATTTAATAACCATGGCTAACCTCCTTTATTGTGATACACAAATCCTATGAAAGGTGAACAGCAGTGAGGTAAATATTGACTGGGTAAGGGGGCTGGTGCAGGCTTCAATGTATAGACTCCTCGGCAGAATACGGTAGGAGTTGCTGCTTGGCAGTCATTAGCTCGGAGGTGTGTTAGGCCTATGGTCAGCTCTCTTTGGGCTTCGTCGCATGAATAAAATTCAATCTGAAGAAGGGCGTGGCAGCCATTACTGTCCGAGGGTTGAAGCTTATGAGAAGTCATCCCACTTCAGCTCCTGCGCCCACTGCGGACGTCGAGAAGAGGTTGATTTGGGCCTATGCCAATGGCTCTAGAGGCACATACCGCTCCCACATCGCAGGCAGCACACCGTAGGGCGCGAATAAGCGCATTGCGCCGAATGGGAATGTCCTATCAGCCAAAGACCTCGCTCGCATCCTTTCAGAGAAGCGCATAGCCTCTTTCTACTGACCCAGCATTAAGTGGCTCTCCCTGCAACATCCAGGTTCTTATCCCTGGCGAGGCGCATCGCCAACCAGGTTGGCCATCCCCTCTATAGCGGTCGCTTGTCGGTGACCTACCGCGGCTGCAGCGTGCGGGAGCCTTCGGCCAAAGGACTAAACCGCTCGTGCGGTACTTGATGTAAGCGGCGGCGGTAACCAATAGGCCCACCTTTGCGGTCAGAGCATTCATGGCAGATACACAAAATAGGGATAAATCGATCGAAGGACGCGGGATTATCTCCACCCGCGCGTGGGAGTGAATTCAATCTTTTTTGGCAACATATAAGCGGCGCTTATGGAGCCGGCAAGCCACAGAAATAAAAGCGTTTTTCGGACTGGATCGCCAGCCAGGAGATCACAGCCCGAAACCTCTCTATACTGTCAGGACAAACGATACCGGACCCCTGCGATGAGCGCCCACCTCACCCCCGCCACCAGCTTTGTAT
>JBALWS010000106.1:0-15435 GCA_036960405.1 Halopseudomonas sp.
GTCGATGGTGCTGCTATCGATCACCAAGCAATCCTTAGCGATCTTATCGAGCAAGCCGTCGCGTGATACCAGTACCGATTCAACGTGCACTCCAGCGGGCAGCATCGTAATCAGGTAGTTGGCGCCTTCGGCTGCGTTCGACGCACTAGGCGCAGACACCGCGCCGGCATCGACCGCGTGCTTGAGCGCGGCTTCGGACAGATCGAAAACGTGGACCTCGTGACCGGCTTTGACCAGATTGGCGGCCATCGGCCCACCCATATTTCCCAGACCGACAAATGCAATTTTTGACTGTTGTTGAGACATAAATTTCACCGTTGTTCTTGTTGTTAGAGCCGGGGGAGGAGAACGAGACAGCCTCCCCACAAATTATTTCGCGCTATGTTTCTCGCTATGTTCTCTCTATAGCCCCGCCAGCGGGTGCTCAGCCAAGCCTTTATTCGACCAGGGGCTATCAAACAGTGCCTCGATCCAGCTTCCATCGACGTCATCCAGCGACTTAAAGCGCCAATCGGGCTTGCCATCTTTATCGATCAACAACGCGCGCACACCTTCTGCAAACTCACCGGCTGCCGAACAATTAACCGACAGGTCCAGTTCGGCCTGAAACACCTCTTTGAGCGACAAGTGACGGCTGCGCTTAATCTGCGCAAAGATCATCGCCATCGCCGCTGGGCTGCCGCCTTTAATTGCCCCTTGAGCGCGCTGCAGCCAGCGGTCATCAGTTTCAAGGCTCAACAGCGCGTTGACGATATCGCTTAACTGGTAGTGGTCCATCAGCGCATTGATGGTATCGAAGTGCTTCAGCACCTGCGATTCGGGCTGATTGGCGATACTGTCCTGCTCCAACTGACGCAATACAGTGTTAACGCCGTGGTGCAGATCTTCCAATCCATCGCCCCACTCGACCGCCTGTAACATCTCCAGCATCAGCGCCCGCTTGTCGCTCTGGACAAACCGGTCGCCAAGGCCAACGTAACGACAATCGGCAGCGTTCATGGCACTGGCGGTCAGACCCAAAAACAATCCAACCCGACCCGGCATCCGGTTCAGAAACCAGCTACCGCCAACGTCTGGATACAGACCAATGCTGACCTCGGGCATCGCGATACGCGACGTCTCGGTGACCACACGGTAGTTAGCCCCAGCCATCAAGCCCAAACCACCGCCCATGACGATACCGCTACCCCAGACGATCAGCGGCTTGCTAAAGCAGTGGATCGCATGATCAAGCTGGTACTCTTCAACAAAAAAGGTCTGGCAAAAATTCGCTTCCCCTTCGCCCACCATGCCTTTGTACAAATTAACAATGTCGCCACCGGCGCAAAACGCCTTCTCGCCAGCGCCATCAAGGATGACCGCCGCCACAGTAGGATCGGCCTCCCATTCTGGCAGTTTCGGCGCTAGAAGCCGGATCATCTCTAGTGTCAACGCGTTCAGGCTCTTCTCAGAATTGAGGGTCGCCTGTACGATCTTCTTGCCGTTGCCAGCGTCGTGTTCGGTAAACAGTACCGCGCTCATTGCGTTCTCCTTAACGAGTAGGATTTAACCGTTTTTACTATTGGTTTTTCCATTCGGGCTTGCGCTTTTCGAGGAAGGCGTTGACCCCCTCTTTCTGATCTTCGGTATGGAACAGATCAACAAAAAACTCGCGTTCGGTCGGCAAGGTAATGGTGTTGTTACGCTGATGCGCTAACTGGATCAATTCCTTACAGGCCGCTACTGACGAGGGGCTCTGCTGGGCAACAGCTTCAGCCATCGCCAACGCTTTATCCAACGCACCACCCTGTGGTACCAACTCTTCGATCAGACCGATCTCCAACGCTTTGTCAGCCTTGATACGCTCACCGCACAGGATCAAACGCTTGGCCCAGGCCATGCTGGTCAGGTTGAGGAGGTTCTGAGTACCACCGGCACAAGGTAGCAAGCCCACCTTGGCTTCGGGCAGCGCCATCTGCGACTGCTCTTCGGCAACCCGAATATCGCAGGCCAGTGCCACTTCCAAACCACCACCCATCGCGAAACCATTGATCGCAGCGATAGACACACCGCGGAAGCGGCTCAAGGTTTCAAATGCCTCACCGAAATAACGCGACATATTGCGCGCCACGCCATAATCACCGCCAGCGAACAGGTTCAGATCGGCACCAGCTGAGAAGAACTTCTCACCCTGGCCGGTAATCACTAAGGCGTAAATATCGCGGTCGTTATTGAGTTCCTCAACCTTCACCTTCAGTGCCTTGAGGCTCTCTTCAGTCCAGGTGTTAGCAGGGGGATTGTTCATGGTAATTAGGGCGGTGTGGCCCCGCTTTTCAACCAGAATCATCTCGCTCATTCGATTTCCCTCTTACAGGCTCTCTAACAGAGCCCAGTATCAGTTAGTTACAGGATGCTGGCCGCGTCTTCGACCAACAACCGCCGGGCGATAATCACCCGCATAATTTCGTTAGTGCCTTCCAGAATCTGGTGCACACGGTTATCGCGCACGTGGCGTTCGAGTGGATACTCTTTGATATAACCATTGCCGCCGTGGATCTGCAGCGCTGCATCGCAGACCTGAAAACCGACATCGGTAGCAAAACGTTTGGCCATGGCACAGTAGGTGGTTTTATCCGGATCATTATTGTCGAGCTTAAACGCCGCCAATCGAACCATCTGCCGTGCTGCGACCAACTCGGTGCCCATATCGGCAAGCTTGAACTGCAGCCCTTGGAATTGAGCCAGCTGCTTACCAAACTGCTTACGCTCCTTCATGTAGGCAGCCGCGCTGTTGAGAGCTTGTTGAGCGGTACCTATCGAGCAAGTAGCGATGTTGATCCGGCCGCCGTCGAGACCTTTCATCGCAATTTTGAAGCCATCGCCTTCGTTACCCAGCAGACAACTAGCAGGGATGCGTGCGTCTTCAAAGGTGATCATTCGGGTCGGCTGGCTGTTCCAGCCCATCTTGTCCTCTTTACGGCCATAACTGATGCCTGCCAACGTGGCGTCTACCGCAAAGGCTGAAATCCCCTTGGCCCCGTCAACACCGGTCCGCGCCATCACTACCAACACATCGGTCTCACCGGCGCCAGAGATAAAGCATTTGCTGCCGTTGAGAATATAGTCATCACCATCGCGCTTAGCGGTGGTCTTTAGCGAGGCTGCATCGGAACCCGCATTGGGTTCGGTCAGGCAGTAGGAAGCCAGTTGCTCACCCATCACCAAACTCGGGCACCAGCGCTCGATGGTTTCGGCGTTACCGAAATCACCGATCATCCAGGTAGCCATGTTGTGAATAGTAATAAAGGCGGTAGTCGAGGTACAGCCCATTGAGAGCTGCTCAAAAATGACGTGTGCATCGAGCCGTGACAGCCCCATGCCACCGGCACTTTCCGGGGTGTAGATGCCGCAAAAGCCTAATTCGCCAGCTTTCTGGATCACCGCTTTGGGGAAGATTTGCTGCTGATCCCACTCAGCGGCGTTCGGCGCTAATTCTTGATCGGCAAAGGCTTTGGCCGAATCGGCGAAAGCGATCTGATCTTCATTAAGATTAAAGTCCATACGCGTGCTCTTCGTTTTTCAATAACAGGACGGATATTTGCACTCATAGGTTAATCGATAACAGCCAGCGACTGTGAGAGTTTACGTAAACGACAACCTATTGATAAAAAACAGGGGCTGCAGACACAGCCCCTTGTCGTGCTCTACTTCAGGTTTATCGTCATGTTAGCGCCGGTGTCGATATCGTCTTCGAACCAACGCGCGGTCACGGTCTTGGTCTCAGTGTAGAAACGAATCGCCTGCTTGCCGTATGCATGTTGATCACCGTAGAACGACTTGCGCCAGCCAGTGAACGAGAAGAACGGTAGCGGCACAGGAACCGGTACGTTGATACCTACCTGACCGACCTTGATCTCGTGCTGATACTTACGCGCCGCAGCGCCAGAGGCGGTAAACATCGAAGTGCCGTTACCGTATGGGTTGGCGTTGACCAGCGCGATCGCCTCGTCCAGGGTATCGACTTCGATACAGCATAGAACCGGTCCGAAGATCTCCTCTTTGTAGATTGACATGTCGGTGGTGACATTGCTGAACAGGGTTGGACCAACCCAGTTGCCATCGGGGAAACCTTCAACAGTGCAGTTGGAACCGTCCAGCTCGCAGGTTGCGCCTTCGCGCTTGCCCGCTTCGATGAAGCCCAGGATACGGTCTTTGGCAGCAGGGTTGATCTGCGGGCCATAACCGGCCTCTTTGTCATCCCAAGCGCCCGGACGCACCTTCGACAAGGCTTCTTTCAGCTCTGGAATCCACTTGCGTGACTCGCCCACAAACACAGCAACCGAAATCGCCATGCAGCGTTGACCACCAGCACCGACCGAAGCACCAACCAGGTTGTTGATCAGCTGATTCTTCTGCGCATCGGGCATTATCACCATGTGGTTCTTGGCACCGGCAAAAGCCTGTACTCGCTTAAGATGGTTGCTGCCGGTCTTGTAGATATGCTCGGCAACACCGACCGAACCGACAAACGAGATCGCCTGCGTTTCAGGGTGGGTCAGCAAGGTATCGACCTGATCCTTACCGCCGTGAACCATTTGCAGTACGCCAGCTGGGGCGCCAGCTTCGACAAACAGCTCAACCAGACGGGTTGGGGTGTTCGGATCTTGCTCGGAAGGCTTGAGGATAAAGGTGTTACCGCAGGCGATCGCCATCGGGAACATCCACAATGGGATCATCGCCGGGAAGTTGAACGGCGTGATACCGACACAAACGCCCAGAGGCTGGGTGTAGCTGTAGCTGTCGATCTTACGCGCGACGTTTTCAACCGTCTCGCCCATGCTCAGGCTGGCAACGTTACAGGCGTGTTCAACCACTTCGATACCACGCCAGACATCGCCCATGCCATCTTCGAAGGTCTTACCGGTCTCTTCGCACAGAATGGTCGCAATCTCTTCCTGATGCTCTTTCAGCAGTGCTTGGTAACGCAGCATAACGCGAGCACGCTCGGAGATAGTGACCTCTTTCCAAGTTTCAAACGCGGTTGCGGCACTGGCGATCGCAGCTTCCATCTCAGCGTTAGTAGCGCAAGGTACCTGCGCAATCACTTCCTGAGTGGCGGGGTTGGTAACGGGAATCCACTGGTCGGTTTGGCTCTGAACGAACTCGCCGTTAATAAACAGGGGGACTTTCTTAGTCATGGTGTTCACCTATGCTGCGGCTTAAATTGCCGTTTTATTATCGTGCTGGCGACCCGAAAACCGACTACCGGTTATTATGACTGCGGTTTATCGAAACGCCCTTTTATCGAAGACTACTGTTGGTCAGCTGGCATCGTTGCCTCGACCCTTTACATCACTTGCATCGATTTAAGCACAGCTTCAAGCGACTAAGGATTGATAAAATTGCCCCAATGATGGACTATCTTGTTATTTTAACTTGCAACTAAAACTATCGTCTTATGAGCAAACCATCCAGCTGGCCACTGCCCCCCAACAGCGCTCGCTTCGTTGTCCCTCGATCACTGGTCAAACGGCTCGATCAGCACCCGCTTTCCAGCGAACTATACCCATTAGGAATGGGTCACTACGTCCAGGCATTGGGCCATGCTATGGAGCGTGAGTCCCATGATGACTACCTTCTAATCTACTGTATCGAAGGCCGCGGGGCGCTGACTGTCGGCCCGCGTCATGGCTACCTCAAAGCCGGTCAACTACTGCTATTACCGCGCGGATTGGCCCACGCTTACGCCGCCGACGACGCCGACCCATGGACCATCTATTGGATCCATTTCGAGGGCCAGCGCGCGCGCGATTTCTTTACCAATCTACCGTTAGACCCGGACTATCCTGTGATCGAGATCGGTCATAACGCCAAGCTAGTAGCCGACTTTGAGAACCTGCTTCAGGTTCGTCAAAGCGGCTATCAGCTTAGACCTTTTCTCCACGCTGCCAACCAGTTACGGCAGATTCTTTGCTACCTGGCATTGCTGCGTAGCTCCGACAGCAGCCGTAGTGGTTTCAATCTGGAGCTGATTCACAGCTACATGCAGGCCCACATCCACGAGCCACTGGAACTCGAAACCCTGGCCAGTCAGGTCAACCTATCCAAGTTCCATTTCGCCAAGCGCTACAAGGAGCTGACCGGCACCAGCGCCATCAACCACTTTATAAACCTCAAGATCGAGCACGCCTGCCAGTTACTCGATATCGGCAACCAGAGTATCAGCGAAATCGGTTACGCACTGGGTTACGACGATGCCTACTATTTTTCGCGCATCTTCAAGAAAGTGATGGGGCTTTCACCCAGCCAATACCGCAGCATGCGACTCGGTTCCTGGCCACGGACTTCATAGAGGTGACTAGGCGACAGTCCACAACTATCGTAAATGATATTTGACAAGCCCGACCGGCGCTTACATTATCGAACTACTATGACGATTCAATCGCACCCTGTTACCGTTCCACATGCTCCGGCACCGGCTATGGCCCGCTTCTGGCTACGCCATGCTGTGCGCCCATGCGCGGCCGGAGACTACGGGGAAACGAGCGACTAATCGATCCACTGTAGAAACCCAAGGCCGCGGCATTCAACCGCGGCTTTTTTATTTGCCCCGGTTGAGTGTTCGGCATAACCGATGCGGCTCAGGTCGCATCTGCCGCTGTCAGTTCCTGACAACAACGGCAACCATGCAGACAAACGGAGGCATACCATGTCAGTTCCATCCGCATACATGACCGTTATCTTTATCTGGTCGACCACACCGCTAGCTATCGTCTGGAGCAGTGAATCTGTTTCACCGGTTATGGCGGCGATGTCACGTATGCTGATTGCGGCCCTGGTTGGTCATCTGCTGCTGAAACTGCTACGCATCCCCCTACCGCTGCACCGCACCGCGCTGCGCGGCTATCTATACGCGACGATCGGCGTCTACGGGGCGATGTTCTCCACTTACTTGGCCGCATCGCACCTGCCATCGGGGCTAATCTCATTGATCTTTGGCTTGTCACCAATGGTCGCCGGACTGCTGTCTCAGCTCTGGTTGCGCGAACAAGGTTTCACCCCGCTACGTTGGTTCGCCCTATTGGTATCGATAGCAGGATTGGGACTGGTGATGAGCGATGCGCTAGTGATACCCAGCGGCGCCTACCCGTCGGTACTACTGATGTTGCTGGCGGTGCTACTGTTCTGCATCAGCGGTGTGCTGGTCAAAGGTGTTACCCGCGATACTCACCCACTGGCGCAAACGGTCGGCGCACTCTGGTGCTCCTTCCCGCTGTACCTGCTTAGCTGGTTGCTGATCGACGGCCAGCTACCCACGCTAGAGGGCAGTACTCGCTCGCTGTGGGCCATCGGTTATCTAGCCCTGTTCGGCTCGCTGTTGGGGTTTGTCAGCTACTTTTTCATTCTCAAACGGATGTCGGCCAGCACCGTGGCGTTGATCACACTAATAACACCGGTGATCGCACTGGCACTGGGCAACCTGCTCAATGACGAACCGCTGACTCTACGACTGATCCAAGGTAGTGGTCTTATCTGCATCGGCTTGGCGATATACAACTGGGGAGATAGGTTTCGGCAACGAAGCTCCAAAACACCGGTAAACAAAGCAACCTAACCTAAATTCCTCTGTAAAAGCAGGGTTCCGGTTACTACCAAGGCAGGTGACCCTGTATTAATGTCGTTATAGATCCCGATAAGAACGGCTGTATCTATAATACCTACCTCTACATCAGCAGATACCCTGTAACAAGGAGGCGAAATGGGTCAACAACAAGCAATGTTCAATCAACATCCCTACCAGACCGAGCTTGACGCGCAGGTGATCGCTACCGAGGAAAACAAGGTGATGCTCGATCACACCCTGTTCTATCCCGCAGGAGGCGGCCAGCCCGGCGATCAGGGCGTGTTGCGATTAGCGAGCGGTACTCAGCTGTCGGTAACCGATACCCACAAGGGAGAAAAACAGGGCGAGATCTGGCATCTGTTGAATGACCAAGATCACCGACTGGTCGCAGGCGATACCCTAACCCTGCAGCTAGACTGGCCTCGCCGGCATCGCCTGATGCGAATGCACACCGCCTTGCACCTACTGTGCTCATTGGTACCCAAAGGGGTGACGGGAGGGTCGGTAAATGAGCAAAAAAGTCGGCTGGATTTCGACCTCGGCGACGCAAAAGTCGACAAGCAGCAACTGACTGAGGCGATCAACCATCTCATCAAGTCCGAGATAGCGGTCACTCAAGAGTGGATTAGCGACGCCGAGCTCGATGCCAACCCAGAGCTGGTGCGAACCATGTCGGTACAGCCACCACGTGGCGTGGGACGTATTCGTATGGTCAAAATAGCCGGTGTTGATTACCAACCGTGCGGCGGCACCCATGTCGCCAACACCGCAGAGATTGGCAGCGTGACCATCAGCAAAGTTGAGAACAAAGGCAAGCGAAACCGGCGTATCCACTTACTGTTGGATGTTTAAGCAGAAACGGCTCTATATAAATCACAATCTGGTCTGCACAGGTTCGCGGGTGATCTAACGCGTTTATGGAAAAACTCATCCATTTGAACGGCACTGTCGTCAATATTAACGCGACGATAATCGTAGAAAGAACATCTGTGAATATAATTCATTATTCGAGCGTTAAAGCGTCCGCAATTACTGCAGGCGACAATTTGTCAGTTGATATCAATGTGCGAACCTTAGTGAGTTGCTTCCTAATTAGCTCACTAGATAGCTCTTCACTACTACCTGCCGTATCTAGTTTGGGAATGCTATCCCACTCTACTGATAAATTTTCTAAACCTTCGCCAATCTGGTCCGGGAAGGTTTTTATTTCTCTTAATTTAAATGCCGCTAACGCCAAGCTTGCAGCCCCTATTTCAGAGTGATTACCGCTTCGATAACGTGGAGTATCTGTAGAACCGCAATAATGAAGCAAATTAAATCGTTCAAACTCACTTTCAAAATTTGTTTTAAATACAAACGGTAACGTCAAGCGATCTCTTTCCGTAAGGTCCTTGCATAATGTGATTTGACGAATCAGTTCGGCATACGCATTATGGGCCATATTTTCATTGCCTTCAGCAATCAAACGAATTACGTTTTTCCAGGTTGGCCAGAAGGGCAGTTTTATGGAAGGACTCGTTTCGCTTGCATGAATTCGTGCTAAGCAGTAATCCCATTCCGATGCCCGCAAAAACTCTCCACTTTGGTCTTTAGTATGCAAGCGTCCATCTCGGACCCAGAGCTTTTCCTTTTGTATTTTATTCGCCTCGGCATTTATTTTGAGTATGTATTGATCTCGAAATGAGCTGGGCAAATCACTTTGTTCCTGGAAGACTTGATAATAGCTTAGCTTCCGAGAGACCGAATTAAGCCCGGTAAATTTTTCAATAAGGCGTGTAATGGTATCGGCTGTCTGCAACGCCTGTGACGCTAACGGAACCTGAAAAACAGATAGCAAGCTATCGAGTAACGAAAACAATTCTTTGGCTTGATTCTGTGTTTCGACGGCATACAACGCAATGGCAAGTTCAACATCACCGCCTTCGTAGGGAAAGGGGCCAAACACTCGGGTATTATAAAATTCAGTCCAGTCACTCGCGTCCTTTGGAAAGCTAGCCAAAAGAGTTTGCGAGCTAATGATAAAGGGAATTTCCCGATCCTTTCCATCGTGCGAAAAACGCAATACGACAACAGTTAACGGTGCGTAGCCTTTCCAGTACTCTCGTTCAAGACGAAGAAATGTTTCGGGAATACGGATTTCAAAATAATCACTTCCTCTTGCTATGAGCTGCCTTTGATAGTTTTCTTCATCGCATACTTGCTCTGATCCTATGTAATCTAAATAGTATGGTTTTTTTTCTTTTTCTTTCAGCCCGTCAAAAAAATTCATATTTAGCCTCCGATTACTCAAACACTAAAATTGGTTTAGTCCAGGCATGTTCTGATTCGTCTGTCTCGTATAAATATTTCCTCGCATGGAAAAAAGCTTCCTCGACAGACTTAGTTTCAAAAAGGTTCAGGTAGAACCTAGATGCGAACAGAGCAGCAAGTTCATCGTTAATCCTTGTTCGAAAACCGATCACTGCGGGAACTCGGTGTTTTGCCAACTCAAACACAAATGACTTATGAGAACTGGAACAGCTGCTGAGCATCAGCAGACGAACTTCTCCTAACCATTGAGAAAACTCTGATATTTCAACGGCTTCGACCCGACCATCATCATTCTTAAAAAAAACGTAGCCTTGATCAGAAACTTCGTCAAACTCCGAATGTCCAGCGTAGTGGACGATATCCCAGCTTCCCTCCCTCAGTGTTTTTTTTACTTCATCAGCCAAACAAACTTCATTAGGATGTTCTGGGATAACCTTGATATCACCCAGATTATATTCAGGCTCAAGTTTCAATTCTTCAAAATGATTTTTTATTGTTTCGCATTCGTTTTCGACGTTATCGATTGATTTCAAAAATTTCGGTGTCTTTAAATTACCTAAACCTACTGAGCCGGAAGTATTGGAGCCTATGATAAGGACGTTTAGTTTGTTTTTTTGTTCTTCTTGAAATAAGGTGTGGTGACTACCGCCACCTCTGACGTGACGAACAAGTGGCGAGTGCTCCATCCAATAACCATCTCCTGCGCAACGAGAGTCGATACATGGGGACAGTATCGCTTCAAGAAATACCGGGTAAATCTCTTTATTAACTACAAACTGTAATCGTGTTTGACTAAGGTTGTTATTGATGCGACTTAATGCAGATTCCAAATCGCTTTGAAACTTTTCGTTATTTAAAACTAAAAGGTCATTTAGATTCATGCTCAATAGTTTTATCGATTCTTCCCAGTTTGAAACATCTGGATCGTCAATGTCAGCAGTGAATTTCCTTATATTCATAAGGGATGCTTCGCTTGGTTTTATCAATTCACCAACAAATGGTTCGAACTCAATAAAATTTTCCCCGTCAATTATGTACTCCCACTCTTTGCTATCACCTGATGTAGACAAATTAAGTAAAATATTAAGCTGTTTTTCTGGTGGCTGGTTTGTTAATGCAAAAATAGAAATATCATCGCCCATGGACCGACAGTTCTCCAAAATAATAGTGCAATTACGGCGGATTCGATTCGCAATCTGGTTGCTGTAATTGGGGACGATAATTACCATCGGAATGCTTTTTAGAGTAAGTTCCAGCCAATCATCCAGTTTAAAAGCAGCTTCAGGGTTAGGTGCCGACTGTACATTTTGCGGGAACTCGATGGAGGCGATAATCAACGTATAACTAGTTTGCTGTATTCTTCGAGTAGCGTGCTCTAAGTTACGAGCAGAATCAATGATTGGTTCAAGCTCGCTAAGTTTACTAAATAACGTATTCTCAAGCTCAAAATAGAAATCACGTTCGGCATCGGGATAGATGAGAAGAATATTATTATTCATGCTATGACTCCATCCCACCAAAAACAGGGAACTCCAACACAAAGTACGCACGCCCCTTCTCGCTGTAGGTCTCGAAATAACCTTGCTGGGCTTCAACCAGCGATACCAGCATAGGAGTCCCTATTGCAATGTCTGTTCGCATGCGCATCAGAAAAATGTCATGCACTTCATCTATTGGTTCACAACCATCAATACGAAGTCTGAGGCGCAGATTATCGGTTTCAGCAATCTGAATATTGATCTGACGGTCAACTGAGGCATAGCGCAATAGATAAGAGAATAATGCTTCGAGAATAAGACTAATGTGCACAGGATCGGCCATGATGGACGGTACTGATTGGCTCACGGGCACTGCGACTAGGTCGCTATCGGATGCGGGAAAAGCATTAAGCATGCGCTCAATTTCGACAAGCAAATTCAGTCGGATGGGATACTCTGGTATCCAAGCCCTATGCTCCCCGTTTTTATCATCCTGATAGAATGCCATACGGTCATAGGTAGCTTGCACTTTGCGTAACTGGCGCATGATTTTGTTGGCTGTTTCGCCAATCTCTGCTTTATCTGCAAACTCCTCAGGGTTATCCCGGAGTTTGCGCAACCAAGTAAAGGCTAGCGACAAGGGAGACTGTGATTGTGCCGCAACTTCGTAAGTCAATGTAGATTGGTATTCCAGTTGTTCCAGACGTTTTAAGCCTGTCAGATCCTTAGATATGTATACTTTTTCACCAAACACCTTAGGCAGCATGCAGCAAGACATCAGCATCTCGGTCGCTGAAGCACACTCTTCCGGGTTCTGAAGAGTGACCTCTATAGGTGCGGATCTGGATCGACTAAGCAGGTCGCCAGCTTCTTTTTCTGACGTGAAAAAATCTCCAAAATGACCATCAAGCTTCGATGAATCACCGTGGCCCAGTATTGATTCAGCGGAAGGATTTGCGCGTATGATGTTATCTGCTTCATCGGTGATGACGACTAAGTCAGTCGTAGAATCAAAACAGGCTTGAAATGTCAGGTGACTCGACAGCCGCTCAACAAGCACCCCGAATTCTTCACAAGCCTGCGAAACGGCTCTCTCTTCTTGTTGGGAAAAAGCGCTGATGAGGGTATCTTCAATATTGAGAACCCACCGAACCTCATCATTCGCCTTAATTGGGCAGCACATTTCAGAGTGGATGATCGAGTCTCCATTAGAGTCTACTATGGAAGACTTGAAGCGAGAATTGCTAGCGGTATCGCCCTCGTTGACGATCTCGTTTTTGGTAATACATTCGGCTAGCAATCCCTCGTTAATCGATTGGCTGTAGTTATCAGGAAGCCGCATAGAATTACCACTGCCATCCTGAGCCTGTAGCGTGAACCTCCCATGGAAACGTTCTACCCGAAAGAGCGAGACAAGAAGCAAATCGTAGTGCACTCTCAGGCTCTTCACAAAGACTCGAGCGGCTTCGTCAAGACTTGAGGCGCGTGCAATCGATTTGACTAGCGCATACCGGAACTCCATCTCACTGCGTTCATGCTGATGCAAAGCCATCTCCATGGCTTTGTCCAACGGGAGTTCTTCAAGAAGCTGGCAGGAATGATCACTAAAAGCCTGCTCGTCTTTGCTGAGCAATGAAAACGAGGCCTTCAATTGATCGTTGTTTCCGATTACTTTGAAAATGAACGACTTATATCCGGCTGTAATAAGTGTTTGCACATCATGGTCATCCTCAAGATCTTTCCATTCATCCAGCTGTAAAAAAGTATCAAGAATATATGGTTCAATAATCTTTGCACTCAACCAGCGAATCATTGGTTCAGATAAGGGGGTCCACTTTTTTGTCCAACAAAAATCACTGCCCGGGCTATAGGTGAAGAACGGGTTGGCGTGAGTCAGCTTATGATCATCCTGCTCGCTATATCGGGTTACAATGCAGAGATCGAAAGGTATCAATTCATTAAGGATTTCCGCTACTGCCTTTAACATCTCTTTTGTATCGTACTCGTCGGAAATTTTTTCATGTATGGCTTTGCTTACATTTACTATTTTACGGTCATGAAAAATGGCAACACTACCCACAGAATTCCCTTCTGCATCCGTAACTGGCACACCACAGATATCGACTTCAACGGGTTTATTGCAGCCCATCGGTATCAGGGATACTTTATAGGCATCTTTTTCTCCTCGCTGTCGGCGCTTTATCGCATTGGTGATGATTTTTAGATTATTTCCCTTGGCGAAATCAGTGATCTCGTGATCTAGACAGCTATTGATACGAAGAAACGACATGGCTTCCTTGTTGGCGTAAACAAATTTCCCACGGCTATCGACTTTAACCACACACCACGGAGATGCATCGAACAGGTCACTTTCTCTGCGCGCAACCGGAGAAATATCAGTGAGCATGGCGTACGCACCTATCTGCTCATACGCGTAGGTTATGGGTTCGATTTCGGCCCAAACCGTGGTCTTTTCTCCCTTTAAATTTAGGTAATCCAGTTCGCGACCGCATAGTCTCTCTCCCGACTTACTCGAAATAGCTGCGCGGATATACTGCCGAAAACTCTCTGGAAATAAACGGTCCAGACGTTCTCCCTTTAGGTTGCACCCATCAAAAATCCTGTCCATCTCTGCGTTGCTATAGATGATGTGGCCATCCCGATCCATTTGACAAAAACCCCGTTTGCCGCTCTCCGTAACGAGTTCATATATCCAAGAGGTTTGTTCAAGGGTGGCAGAAAAGATACGACCAAGTACCCGACGTGTCATATTGAGATTGGCTGTAATGTCGGCGTTGCCCGGTGAGCCCAATTCTACAAAGGTCTCTTCCAAGGCATCCTGTAAAGAAAATATTTCGTAAAAAAGCTCTAATACGGAGTACTCTTTTGTGCGAACTTTTTCGACCAAGCCTCTAAGCCGGGATGTTTCAGCATGAATTTGACCGGTGAGCGTATAACCGAATATTGTTAATAAGTCGGTATTGGATTCGAACTCTTTCTGCAACGTATTTATAATATGCTCACCGTTAAAGGTGGTGCTTCGGCGAATCGACTCTATCCAAGCCTGATATATTTTAGGCCTATGTTCTGTGACAAAGTTAGTGATTTCAGTTGCAGTTGCAGTGTTGGAAAGTTCGAATACATCCTCAAACATCATGTCTACCCTCTCTAGATTCCGAGATTAGGTACAGCAATCCTTTAAAAGAAGAGTAGCCTTGTTCTGTAGAAATCAACCAATAAAATCCACCTCTAAATTCAACCGAGCCAGATACTTCAAGCTATATAATGAATGTGACTGGTTGCATGTACCATGCATTCTAGTACCACCTTTGCTTATCAGTGCGGCATGATCACGTCGAGAGCACGCTATTTATTTCTGCCTTCACTAAAGAAAACACATCATATTTACAAAGACTTGCATGCTTATGGAAATTGATACAAAATTTTTACTGTCCACCGATTCTTCCAGCTTCTGAAAAGCCACTTCGTCGGACAAGCACTACACAAAAAAATTCAAACACATGTATGAATATGCTTGTCTTCTTTTCCAAGAAAAGACAACGCTGAACTCTAAAAACCGATGTTATTTACAAATCCTGATTAAGCGCTTCAGAGTAAACAGGACGAAAGACGGAAGGTTCAAACCTAATAAAATAGCGAGGGTTTGCAAACACATTAAGTCAGGAGCAATCTAAAAAAATCCCGCGTTTTAAGCGGACCGATCAATTAAGGCAGATTCGCTGGTAATGCCCCGTTTCTGTTCATCCTTCAGTGCTTGCATGCCAATTACCCAATACTACCTCTAGACCAGGAACCCGCCTCAATACAGATTCACTTCGATGATTTCGCCGGCGAGAGAACAGCCCTAGCTGCCACGACGTCAGCTATCGCCTGCCCCAACGTCTGATGCTGGTGTTCGTCCAGATGAATGCCGTCGATCGCGCTGGCTTCGGTCACACTGCTGGCATCGAAAAAGTGGGTGGAGTGCTCGGCGGCGATCTTCTCCAACACGTCGGCCAGGCCAACGCAGCGCATCTGTGCCCC
>JBALWS010000107.1:0-15294 GCA_036960405.1 Halopseudomonas sp.
GCCGACCGCTGCGGTCATTCTGCGTACCTGTCGATTACGCCCCTCTTTGATCTTTAGCTCGACCCAGCAAGTCACGTCATTTTGGCGCTGCCGAATTGGCGGCACCCGAGGCCAGAGATCGGGTTGATCCAATATGCGGCAGCGGGCAGGGCGGGTGATACCGTCTTTGAGCTCAACGCCCTGACACAACCGCTTGATCGCTTGGTCGCCAATCTGTCCTTCGAGTTGCACCCAGTAGGTTTTTTCAAGCTTAAATTTAGGGTCGGTAACCTGCTGCTGCAGCTTGCCGTCGTCGGTGAGTAGCAGCAGCCCCTCCGAGTCATAGTCCAGCCTACCGGCGGCGTAGAGCCCGGGCTGATCGATAAACTTCGCCAGCGTGTCACGGCCTTGGCTATCGGTAAACTGGGACAGCACTTGAAAGGGTTTATTGAATAAAACGATCTTGGACATATCGACTCCAAAAGAAGGAAACCTCTGCTTAAGTCCAATAGCGTTTCTGCCAGAAATGCCAGGGGGCTTAATCAGAGATTTCCAGGGACGCTCACTGTAGCGATGCACTGCCAGCGGGGCAAGAGGTCTGTATGGTGCGGTTTTAGCGAGATTTGGCAACATTGTCGACAATGATGTTTTTTAGAGATTTTGTGTAAATATAATAAAAAATGACCGTAACCCCTTTGTTTGCAGTGCTTTTGTGGCTTTTATCGAGTTGTTTTCGCCTTTCGTCGTAGTTAAAAAAATGATCAAAAGAGTTAAAGTACTGGCCGTCAGAGGGTTTAACTGTCAACAATATAGCGGCTTGACCAGTGCAGTTTTGATTGCCGCCCATAATGAATAACTAAAGGATCGGTATCATGGCCTACTTGGATGAATATCAAAAATCAATTGAAGCACCTGAGGTTTTCTGGAAAGAGAAAGCGGATGAACTCGATTGGTTCAAGTCTCCGCAGCAGATTCTGTCAAAGGATGACAACGGCATCGACCGTTGGTTTGCCGATGGTGAGATGAATACCGCCCATATGGCGCTCGATTACCATGTCGACGCTGGTCGTGGCGATCAGGTGGCGATCTACTACGATTCACCGGTTACCGATACCAAGCGTGCGATTACCTATCGCGAACTGCGCGATCAGGTAGCACTGTTTGCCGGTGTCTTACAGGCACAAGGTGTGGCCAAAGGTGATCGGGTTGTCATCTATATGCCGATGATCCCAGAAGCTGCTGTGGCGATGCTGGCAACAGCACGTTTAGGAGCCATCCATTCGGTTGTATTCGGCGGCTTTGCACCCAATGAGTTGGCGGTACGTATCGACGACGCCGAGCCTAAGGTTGTCGTTACCTCTTCGTGTGGTATCGAGATTAAGAAAGTCATTCCGTACAAGCCACTGCTAGACGAAGCGATCCAACTGTCTGCTCACAAGCCTGATCATTGCGTAGTTTTCCAGCGTCCTCAGGTAACGGCTGAGATGGTCGAAGGGCGTGATCTGGACTGGAATGCAGCGATGGCAGCAGCGACACCTGCCGCTTGTGTACCGGTTAAAGGCACCGATCCGCTTTATGTGCTGTACACCTCTGGTACCACCGGCAAGCCTAAAGGCGTAGTCCGTGATAACGGTGGCCATGCGGTAGCGTTGAAGTACAGCATGAAAGCGATCTACGACATGAACCCCGGCGAAGTCTTCTGGGCGGCATCGGATGTGGGTTGGGTTGTCGGTCACTCCTACATCGTTTATGCACCGTTGTTGGCTGGTCTCTCTACCGTGTTCTATGAAGGTAAGCCGGTCCGGACGCCGGATGCAGGCGGTTTTTGGCGGGTTTGCGAAGAGTACGGCGTTAAGGCGCTGTTCTCTGCTCCTACTGCGTTCCGCGCGATCCGCAAAGAAGATCCGGATTCTGAACTGCTCAAGCCTTACGATCTGTCCAAGTTGGAATACATCTTCATGGCGGGTGAGCGGCTTGACCCCCCTACTTATCACTGGGTTAAAGATACCCTAGGACTGCCAGTTGTCGATCACTGGTGGCAGACCGAAACCGGCTGGGCGATTTGTGGCAACTTGATGGGCGTCGAAGCCAAAGAACCCAAGGCCGGTTCTGCGACCCTGCCAACGCCAGGGTTTGATGTGCGGATCCTAGATAGCAAAGGTAACCCTGTTGCTGCTAACGAGCAGGGCAATGTTGCCATCAAGCTACCGCTACCTCCGAGCTGCTTGCCAACCGTATGGGGTGACTTCGAGCGCTTCCGTACCGGTTATCTGAATATCTTTGAAGGCTATTACGTTACCGGTGACGGCGGCTACAAGGATGATGATGGCTATGTCTTCATCATGGGACGCACCGACGACGTGATTAACGTAGCCGGTCACCGTTTGTCTACCGGCGAGATGGAAGAGGTCGTAGCCGCGCACCCGGCTGTTGCTGAGTGCTGTGTGATTGGTATTAACGATTCGCTCAAAGGACAAAACCCGGTCGGATTGGTACTGCTCAAAGACGGCGTCGATATCGATGAAAAAGAGCTGGAAGCCGAGCTAGTGGCCAGCGTTCGTAAAGCGATCGGCGCTGTAGCCTGCTTTAAGACTGCAGTGGTGGTTCAACGTCTGCCTAAAACTCGCTCGGGTAAGATTCTGCGCAAGCTACTGCGTCAGATCGCTGATGGTGAAGAGTACAGCATTCCATCAACCATCGATGATCCCGCTAGCCTGCCTGAGATCTCAGAGATCATGGGTAGCCGCGGTCTAGTAAGTTGATAGACTACAGCTAAATTATTTTACCCCTTATTAGCGGACTCTTATGAGTCCGCTTTTTTTTTGCTCCGTATCTGGTTACAGTCAGCGCACAGGTAATGCAAGGAGCAAACTGTGCAGCAGACCGTATTAATTGTGGATGATGAAGTTAACATCACTCAATCCTTCCAGCGTTTGTTCAGAAAAGAACCGTATCGAATACTGACAGCCAATAGTGGCCAGCAGGCATTACAGATTCTCGCCAAGGAAACGGTCGAGGTGGTGGTGTCGGATCAACGTATGCCGGGCATGACCGGAGCGGAACTGTTCTCTGTGGTTCAGCAGCGCTACCCCAATACTACGCGCCTGCTACTGTCGGGTTATACCGATTTTGAGGCGCTGACCTACGCCATCAACAACGGTGCCATCAGTAAGTTCATCAGCAAACCCTGGAATCGAGACGAGTTACAGCAAAGCCTGCAGCAGGCCTTTGATCGAGCCAAGGAGCTGAGTTATCAAAGCGACTACGATCAGGCGTTTCAAAATGCCACCCAAGGGATGCTATTGCTCGATACCGAATACCATATCGTGTCGGTCAACGCAGCTCAGCTCAAACTAACCGGGCATAAAGAGACCGACCTGGTTGGCAAGACCCTGTTTGAGGCAGTCCCAGAACTGGATCAGCCGTTGGTGCAGAGTGCTATCAGTAGCGATCAGCATTGGCAGGGCGAGCTATGGCTAATCCGGAACGACAAAAGCATCGGTTTATTTGCGTTGGTACTACAAGAAAACCCGGCTACCCAAAGGCTCAGTTTTAGTTGCGTGGATATTACCGAAGCGCGTCGCAATGAGTTAAGCAGTCGTCATGACCTGTTGACGGGACTGCTAAATCGACAAAGTTTTGAGCAGGAGGTGGCGGAGTCGCTCTCACAGCAGGATTCGGAACTTTTAATGGCGGTACTGTCACTCGATCTGATCAATTTTCGTCAGGTCAATGAGAGTTATGGCCATCAGACCGGCGATGACCTGTTGTGCCAAGTGGCCGCTTCTCTGCGAGAACTGCTGGGTGAGCACCAGTCGATACGCTGTATCGCGCGTGTCGGCGGGGATGAATTCGCCTTGCTCTGCTTAGCCTTCGACAAGCCAGCGCTATTGTCACTGTGCGAAACCATACTCGATTGGTTTAAGGCACCAATAGCGGTGGCAGAACAAGAACTGTTTATGCACTTTAAACTCGGCATTGCGTTGGCGGATAGTTCATCGCTGGATGCTGCCGAACTGATAAAACAGTCGGCGACAGCGGGAGCACGCAGCGATCGAATGCAGCGTTATCGTATCTATAACGATGAAATGCTCGAAGGTGCCAAAGAGCGAATGGATCTGCATAACGACCTGCACAAGGTTGTTAGTAACAACGAGTTAGTGCTGCTTTATCAACCAAAGGTTGAGATAAAAACAGGTCGAATTACCAGTGCCGAAGCACTGGTACGCTGGAATCATCCTAGCAAGGGGTTAATCTCTCCCGATCGATTTGTCTTCCTAGCCGAAGAGTCCGGGCTGATTCTAGATATCGGAGATTGGTGCATCAGTGAAGCCTGTCGGCAACTGTCGAACTGGGAGCAGCAGGGGGTAGGGCCGGTGACCGTTGCGGTTAATCTTTCTCCGCGACAGTTTTCTGATCAGGCACTACCGCAGCGCCTGCAAGCGCTCAAAGCTCACCATCAGCTGCAACACTCGGCCCTGGAGCTTGAGGTCACCGAGAGTACGTTACTCGACGATACCGACCGTGCAATCCTGATGATGGAGCAGATTCGTGCTAACGGCGTTCAGTTTGCGATGGATGATTTTGGCACTGGCTACGCGTCGTTCGATTATCTAAAGCGTTACCCGTTTTCTACCTTAAAAATTGATCGCAGCTTTATCATCAACCTCTGCCATAGCCCACGCGAATACTCGATTGTGCAGTCGATGATCGAGATGGCGCGTCAGCTACAACTATCCGTTGTGGCAGAAGGGGTCGAGGAGGCCGATCAAGTGGAGGCGCTCGAAGCGCTAGGCTGTGATTATATCCAAGGCTTTTATTATAGTCGTCCGATCGAGGCGAACGCTTTTGAACAGCTGCTGCGTACTCAACCCTTCGCCATTACGAACTCCAGCGGACCTTCTGAGTAAACATATAACCGGCACCGTAGATGGTCTTGATGATTTCAGGATTGTGCGGGTCGGTTTCAATCTTTTTACGTAGCCTAGAGATGCGGACATCGATGCTGCGGTCGTAGGGGGCTAGATAATCCCCTAGCAGTTGGTCTCTGCTGATGATCTTTCCCGAGCTGTTGAATAGGGCTGTAAGCATCTTGGCTTCGGTAGCACTCAGATTTTCGACCCTGCCGTCTAGGTGGCTTAATGTTAGGTTGCTCGCACGAAAGGTCCAATCTCCGAAATGGGCGAGCTCTTTAGCAGACCCCGACTCAGCGCTGGCTTGAACGCGGCGCAAGGTGCTTTTTACCCGAGCTACCAGCTCACGCGGCTCAAAAGGTTTGGCAATATAATCATCAGCGCCAAGTTCCAAACCGAGTACTTTATCGGGCAGACTGGCACGCCCCGAGATGATGATGATCCTCATCTCTTCTTTATCACAGAGCTGCTTGACCAAGCTCAAACCATCCATGTCGGGCAGCCCCAGATCGATGATGCATAGATCGGGACGATCTTTGAGTAGTGAACGTGAAGCGTCGCTGCCGTTGTTGAAATAGCGAACGCTGTAGCCAAAATCCTCCAACGCGCCGCTAATCATACCCCCTAGGTCCTGCTCATCCTCGATCACATATATCAGCGACTGGGTTGGGCTCATCGATCAACTCCTTCAATTTCAGACTTCAGCCTTGATTGCGCGGCAGAGATCGCCTGGCGTAATACCGGCTTGTCGAACGGCTTTTGCATAAGGGTGAAGTCGCTTCCTTGTTCGGCAAACGCTTCACTGTAACCCGTCATCGTCACTATAAACGCATCTTTGTGCATCATTTGAGCATGTTTGGCGATTTGGACACCATTGGCTCCACCGGGTAGCACGACATCTGTAACCAGACCGCCCAGACCTGTAATTGTATCGAGCAGTGCCACGGCTTCATCGCCGCCGCCGGCCTCGACTACCACAAAGCCCATGGCGACCAATTGACCGCGTACTACTGCGCGAACGTCAGCGTTGTCTTCAACTAGCAGAACCAGCCTGTTATCGGTGATCGAGGGTTGTGAATCTGGCGGGGCTTCTGCAGTGATCTCATCAACGCGCAATGCCTGGGCGACCGGTAACAGGATCTGCACTTGAGCTCCGGCACCCGGCTGGCTAATGATGCGAATAAACCCGCTAGACTGCTTAACAAAACCGTACACCATGCTTAGCCCAAGACCCGAGCCTGCGCCGTTATGCTTAGTGGTGAAGAAGGGTTCAAAGGCCCGAACAAGAACATCTTCACCAAAGCCCTGGCCATCATCGCTAATACTAAAACACGCATACTCACCGCGCGGAACCGGTTCGTCGTACAGTTGCTTATCGAGCAACTTGATCCGCTCAGCCTTTATCTTCAGTTGGCCGCCCTGAGGCATGGCATCACGCGAGTTCAACGCAAGGTTGACCAGGGCATCGTCAAACTGGCCGGGGTCGACAAAGATTAATGGGCTATTTGGGGCGGCTTGTGTGCTGAAAACGATCGAATCTGGCAGCGAAGGGGTCAGTAATAGTTTTAACTCTGCAATCAGCTGCTGGCAGCTAACCACGCTTGGCGTTAACGGTTGCTGACGCGAAAATGCCAATAACCGACGGGTGATGTCGGCCCCACGACGAGTCGCTCGAATGGCCGGTTGCAGATGCTGAATATTCAGCGTTGGAAGCTCGGTTTTATCTTGTAACTCCAGCAGGTTGCCAAGAATAATAGTCAGTAAGTTGTTGAAGTCATGAGCTAGCCCTCCAGACATCTGACCAACCGCGTGCATTCGATTGGCTTCGGCTAAGCGCTCCTCTGCCTGTTTCTGGTCGGTGATATCGATGGAGAGACTCAGAAAGCCGCTGACCTGTTCCTCGCTGTCGTAGAACGGCAGCAGCGTGCGGCGAGTAATGATCGCTTGGCCATCACGTTGTAGATGGTGTTCAAATGTCGATTGCTGGCCCGCTAGAGCGAGCTGAATGTAGGCTTCAACCTCAGCGTACATCTGCGGGCCTAGAATCTCAGCAGCGGAGCGGCCGACGACGCTGGCTTTGTCTAGACCAAACATTTCGACGTAGCCTCGGTTTACAAAGACGAACTCGTTGCGATTGTTGATATACGCAACCTGCGCAGGCAGTGCGTCGAGAATCATTCGCTGACGGGTCTCTGATATTTCCAGTTCGTCACGCGCCGCCTGCAACTCATCGAAGGCGCGTAGTAGTTCGCTGTTACTGGCTTCGAGCTGTTGGGTACGTGCCTTGACCCGCGAATCTAGCGTTTGAATATTGCTCGATAACTGGTCGACCATCGAGTCGAATGATTCGGCTAATACGCCCAATTCATCGGTGCGTTGAATGCCACTCTTGGCCGACAATTGACCTTTGCTGACTAAAGCAGCGGTATACGACAAGCGCCGAATCGGCGCAGTTAGCCAATTGGCAAACACCCATGCCAGTAATGAGGCCAGTAACAAAGAGATGGCTGCGATGACCAGTATTCGTGTGCTCAGCAATTCGGAACTGCTTTGTAGGTCGTCGACGTAGACCGATGAACTGATATACCAATCAAACCCAGGAATATGGCGCACTAACGAGAGTTTGTCATAAACATAGTTACCCGGATCATCGGGACTATCCCATTGATAAAAAGCTTCTTTGTCGGTATCCGATGCGTTAATCAGGTCCTTAACGATGGGGTTTCCCGTTACCGGGTTGAGCAATTCGCTGAAGTTGCTGCCGTCGATGTTGGGATTAGGGTGGATCAACATATTGGCATTCGGGTCGAAGACAAACAGATAGCCATTGTTGGCGATCGTGATCTGATCAAAGGCTTGGCGCAGTTCACTCAGCGCCTTCTGTTTTTTTGCCGACACCTCCTGTTCGATCTTGTCGAGGTAGACCCCCGAGCCAATCACGATACCCCATTGTGGGAAATGGCGAACATAGGAGTATTTATCAAGCGCTTCGGACTGGCCTAATTTGGGCCATTTGTAATGGTAGAAGCCTTCGCCTTCATCGATCGCCAGTTTCACCACAGTAGGGACGATCAACTTGCCATCGTTATCACGAATGGATGCGGCGTCTCGGCCAAAATGGCTGTCAGCAGGGTGGGACAGTAACCGGTAATCGTAGTCGGCAACCCACACGTAGGTCTCCTCATCGGCACGAAACGAACGCAACTCGATAAAAATCGTCTTCCAGATCTGTTCCTCGCTTAGACCCTGTTTCTTCAGTACCGAATACAGCGAGTGGATGTAATCTTCGCTCAAGCTGACTATCGATTGAAGTCGCTGCTGGTGAGAGTTGAGTGCCTGCTGACGATAATCTTCACCGTCGAAGTACATCTTGGTTGCCAGTGCATAGATATTATTAAGCGCAATTTTGCTGGCGTTGTGCTCGATTTCGAGCACTTTATCCTTAATTAGCGGCACCGAGTACCAATAAAAAGACAGGAAAATGGTGCCAATGATAACCAGCATCATGGTGAAGAAGCGGGCAGTAATCGCCGATAATCTGGGCATCCGTGATGACATCCTGCGCTTGGTGGGCTGATTCAAGGCTCCTAGAAGGAGCGCGAATTTAGCACAAAAATCGATGCTGTTACGGCTTTGTTACACTTGGTTAGAATTGAGTAACACTCGAGTAACGCTGTAGCGCTATCTTGAGGGGATCTGAAAGTGCGATTAGCCTGCTTGAGGTGTTATCGTTGCAGCTAAGAAGCTGTTGTTGAATGACGCTGTACTGCGTCAAGACTAGCTAGCGCTGCGCAAACAGATCGTCAGTTTTCAGGGTAGAACCTACACAAAGGAGCTTAACCGTGGTCGACAATAATAACCCTTATCAAACCCACCTCGACAAGCAAGCCGCAAATTTCACGGCGCTATCACCGCTAACCTTTATCGATCGCGCGGCTAAGGTTTACCCGGAGCGTACCGCGGTGGTTCACGGTGATACCCGCAGAAACTGGGCTCAAACCTATCAACGCTGCCAACAGATGGCCAGCGCGTTAAGTAAATATGGTATTGGCAAGGGTGATACTGTGTCGCTGGTTGCCCCGAATATCCCCGAGCATTTTGAATTGCATTTTGCCGTGCCTATGTGTGGCGCGGTACTGAACTCCATCAATACACGGCTCGATTCTGAGAACTTCGCTTTTATCCTTCAGCATGCTGAAGCCAAAGTGTTGTTTACCGATAGAGAGTTCAGCGAGATGGTCGCGCAAGCTCTCGAACTGATGCCGAATAAGCCACTCGTTATCGATATCGATGACCTTTATTGGCAGGGGGGCGAGATGATTGGCTCCACCGATTACGAAGCCTTTCTGGCCACCGGTGAGCTAAGTTATGACTGGCAGCCTCCTGGCGATGAATGGGATGCCATTACGCTGAATTACACCTCGGGTACTACCGGTGATCCGAAAGGCGTGGTTTACCATCATCGTGGGGCTTACCTCAATGCGGTCAGCAATGCGATGTCCTGGGGCATGCAGCAACACCCCATTTATTTGTGGACGCTGCCGATGTTTCATTGCAACGGTTGGTGTTTCCCGTGGACGGTCGCCTCGATGGCCGGCGTTAACGTTTGTCTGCGGCATGTGCGGGCTGACGCAATATTCGATTCGATCAAACAGGAAAAAGTCGGTTATTTCTGCGGTGCGCCCATCGTACTGAATATGCTTAACCTGGCTGATGATTCGCTCAAATCAGGGATCGAGCATAAGGTGAACGTTATGACCGCTGGCGCAGCGCCACCGGCTGCGGTGATTCAGGGGATGGAAGCGCTCGGGTTTGAAGTGACCCACGTTTACGGTTTGACCGAAACCTACGGCCCCTCGGTAGTTTGTGCCTGGCACGATGAGTGGAGCGAGCAGTCGCCAGAGCAGCAAGCACGTTTAAAATCGCGCCAAGGGGTTCGTGCCCCGATGCTAGACGGCTTGATGGTAGCCGATCCGGTCACTCTCAAGCCTGTACCGCAAGACGGCCAAACCATGGGCGAGATCATGATGCAGGGCAACCTCGTCATGAAAGGCTACCTGAAAAACCCGACTACCACAGACAAAGCATTTGAGGGCGGTTGGTTCCATTCTGGCGACTTGGCGGTGTGGCACGCAGACGGTTATATCGAAATCAAGGATCGCTCCAAAGATATCATCATCTCCGGTGGCGAAAACATTTCCAGTATCGAAGTCGAGGATGTGTTGTATCGACACCCGCTGGTGCAGGAAGCTGCGGTGGTTGCGATGGAACACCCCAAGTGGGGTGAGACGCCTTGCGCCTTCGTCACGTTAAAGCCGGGTGAGTCGACCACCGAACAGGAAATAATCGATTTTTGTCGCGATCATATGGCGCGTTTCAAAGCGCCCACTCGTGTCGTATTTGGCGGTCTTCCGAAGACGTCGACCGGCAAAATTAGAAAATTTGAACTACGCGATATGGCTAATGCCGACGTCACTTCGTCATAGCACCCGCCGACCGCCTGGGGTCTTAGTGAGACTCTAGGCGGCAATGTGTTTGACCGACAGCTCTGTTCGGTCCGCTATCTGGTCCCTTTTCTGTTGTCTGCCGCGCGCATAGATCAAGGCTAGCTATAACCAATTTTTACCACGAGTAAATGGCTATGAGTAATTACAACCACCCGTATAAAGATGCCGAGTTTATCCTGCAGCACCTGGTCGGGTTTGACCAGCATTGCCAGCAACTAGGGTTAGAGGATATTAACACTGATCTAGCCGATGCCATTTTGACCGAGGCGGGAAAACTGGCTAGCGATGTTCTCGCGCCTCTCAATAAAACCGGCGATGAACAGGGTGCGACACTGACTCCTGAAGGGGTGCTGCAAGCATCGGGTTTTGCCGACGCATACCAGCAGTTCACCGAAAGTGGTTGGCCGTCGCTGACGGCTCCAGAAGTATTTGGCGGCCAGCAACTGCCGCAGCTATTGGGCACCGCTGTGAACGAAATCTGGCATTCGGCCAATATGGCATTCGCGTTATGCCCGATGCTGAGCCAAGGCGCAATCGAAGCGTTAACGGCTCACGGTAGTGAAGCGTTGCAGCAGACCTACCTACCGTCATTGGTGAGTGGTGAATGGACCGGAACGATGAATCTGACCGAGCCGAACGCCGGTTCAGACCTGGCGGCGGTCAGCAGCCGTGCGGTAGCCGAGGGTGATCACTATCGCATCACCGGGCAGAAGATTTTCATCACCTGGGGTGATCATCAGATGACCTCGAATATCGTTCATCTGGTCTTGGCACGGCTACCCGAAGCCCCGGCAGGGGTTAAAGGTATCTCGTTGTTCGTGGTGCCCAAATATTTGGTTAATGGCGACGGCTCTCTCGGTGACTTGAACGATGTCGGTTGTGTCTCGCTGGAACATAAGTTGGGTATCCATGCCAGTCCGACGTGCGTGCTGAGCTTCGGCGATAATGGCGGAGCCATCGGTTACCTGGTCGGTGAAGCCAACAAAGGGCTGGGGTATATGTTCACGATGATGAACAGCGCCCGCCAATCGGTCGGTTTGCAGGGACTGGCTATATCGGAGCGAGCCTACCAACAGTCTGTCCAGTATGCTCAAGAACGGACTCAGGGGCGTCGTTCTGACGGCAGTCCCAAGCCCATTTTTGAATACCCGGATGTGCGGCGGATGCTGATGCTACAAAAGTCAGCAACCGAAGCGATGCGTTGCTTAGCCTACGTTGCGGCAGCAGAAGTTGACCTGGCCGAGCGCCCAGGTGACGAGCAGGACAAGCATCAGGCGAGAGTGGATCTGTTTACCCCGATCGTTAAGGGCTGGATGACCGAGCTGGCCCAGGAGTTGACCAGCTTAAACGTTCAGGTTCATGGTGGAATGGGCTTTATCGAAGAGACTGGCGCTGCCCAGCATTACCGTGACGCGCGAATATTAACGATCTACGAGGGGACCTCTGGAATCCAGGCGCTAGATCTGATTGGCCGTAAGACACTGTTGGACCAAGGCCAGGCCTATCAGGCGCTGCTTGATGACATGACGGTGACCGCACGGCAGGCTGAAACGAGTAATAATCCGCAGCTTAAAAAGATCGGTTGGCAGCTGCTCAAAGCGATCGACGAAGCCGGATCGGTGCTGCGTTGGTTGCTAAAGGACGTTGCGATTAATTCGGACCAAGCCGGCGCCTCAAGCTATGACTTTTTGATGATGAGTGGCTACCTGTGCGGCGGTTGGTTAATGGCCAAGAGTGCCGTAGCTGCCATACAGCAGCGTGACAACGGAGATGCAGACCAGCCCTTCCTGGCAACAAAGAGCTGCACGGTTGATTTTTACTTTGGTCACCTGATGCCGAGAATCAGTGCGCATTCTCAAGCGTTGGCAGCCAGCTCTGAATCGATGATGGCGTTAACCGCCGATCAGTTATAGCGAAGCTCGAATCGTTACAATTGGATACTGTTGTGACACCTTTGCTAAAACTTTAACTGTTACAGTGTCTCTATAGTCTTCAGTGCCCAGAATTGAAGATTATATGGCGCATTACCACATCGTTGATGCCATCTAATGTGGTAACTTCAGCCCCTCTCGTAGGGGCTTTTTTTTGGACGTTATTCCTGCGTATGTCCACCCACCGGTTTGTGAGCCGAGGAGTTTTAAATGGATAGCCATTCAACGCCTATCGATAGTCCGTTGACTCAGTCTCTGTGGCAGGCTTTGCGCGCCGACGGTAAAGACCCGCTGCAGTTGCATCCGGATGACTTGGCGGCGGTGGATCAGTTCCATATCCGAGGTAAGCGCGCCAGCGTCGAGTTGGCTGACAAGCTGGCGCAGAATATTGACGCGCGGCAACCGCTTCATCTGCTCGATTTGGGCGCAGGGCTTGGCGGCTCTTCGCGTTATCTGGCAAAACGTTTCGACGCCGCGGTTGTTGCTGTGGAGCTGTCTTCGGAGTACGTGGCAACAGCGCAAGCTTTAAACAGCAGTTTAGGGCTGGATAAACAGATTCAATTCAGTGTCGGTGATGCCACCGCCATTCCTTATGCCGACCAGTGTTTCGATGCGATTTGGCTTCAGCATGTCTCGATGTGCATCGCCGATAAAAACCGATTATTCGCCGAAATTTTCCGGGTGTTGAAACCTGGCGGCGTCTTAGTGTTGCAAGAGATCATGGCGGGTCAGGGCGGGGCACCCCATTTCCCGGTTCCCTGGGCGATTGAGCCACAAGATAGCTATTTGTCTCGTCCATCTGATTTGTTACAGCAACTCGAATTGGCAGGGTTGAATACTCTCGAGCATCAAGACCTGACCCCGCAGGCGCTGCAATGGTTCGAAAAGCAGTCGCAGCGTCGCACCTCCGCTTCACAGCCCGCAGCACTGGGTCTAAAGCTGTTGTTGGGCGAAGCTTTTGCCAAGATGATGGCAAACCAGCTACGTAACTTCACCGAGCAACGCATAGCGTTAATTCAACTCGTCGCACAGCGGCCTTAACCTGTCTTAGCGCTATCAAAACCGCACATAGTCGTGTCACTAAGCTTTAGCTCGCAGGCTTCTTCAATTTTTTCTCAATGTTACATTTCGTTAGGTTTAAGTAAAAAAACGGTTTCATTTGTAGCGTCTACTAGTCGCCGTGCCGAGTGCGTCGATTCGGCTTGAGAGCCGAAGCCTATCGGCTAAGACCGACATATTCTCGCGACGGGGTCATGGCTGATTCGTTTATTGAGCGAATTAAGTCACTGACTAGTTAGCATCACGTCGCGGTGACAATAAAAGGAACTGTTATGCCTGTCATGAACCGTCGACACGGCGAAGAGCACCCGTTTTGGGGCTTTGGTCCGTTCAAAATCCGCCTGCCGTTTATCCATTACCGTTGGGAAACCCCTGAGATGATTCAGGGGTTGATCATGTTCGTGGTCGGCTTGGCGATGATCCCGTTGCTGGAAAAATACCTGGGCATGCCCTACGAGGCGGCGCTCGCGTTTACCTTTGTCGCAGGCTTGGGGTATATCTTGCCATCGCTGTTAGGTGTGCCACTAGTACCGGGTTGGATTACGCCAGCAATCCCCGTGGTTCTGCTCTATTTAAAGGGGTTCGAACCTGGACCCGAAGCGATTAAGGCGATGTTTGCGCTACAGATCGAAGTCACGTTGATCTTCCTGATCCTAGGTATTACCCGCTGGGGCTCGAAGCTGGTTGACGTGATCCCTAATTCGCTTAAATCGGGCATCATCATCGGTGCGGGTATTGCGGCGATGATGGGTGAACTGAAGATTGGTGGCCGGCTAGATGCGACACCCGTTTCATTGATTGTGGGATCAATTATCAGCGCCTATATTTTGTTCTCGCTGTCGTTTAAAAATGTTGTCGATGCTAGCCCACTGGCCAAGAAAATTGCCAATTTTGGGATGGTTCCGGGAATGATAATTGCCATGTTGGTCGGCTGGACTGTCGGTGAATACCCCCCTCCGAGCATCGAGTGGGGCATCACTCAGCCTGATTTTGGGCTGATGTGGCAGTACCTGACCTTTACGTTGGGCTTTCCTGGCTGGGATGTATTCTTGCTGGCTATCCCGACCGCGCTAATCGCCTATGTTATCGCCTTTGGCGACATCATCGTCGGCTTTACCCTGATCAAGCGAGTTGACCACCTGCGGGATGACGAGAGCATTGAAGCCAACGTCGACCGGGTTCATCTGGTGACGGCGATCCGCAACGGTATCCATGCCTTCTTTGCTCCCTGGCCGGGCCTGGCTGGACCGCTATGGACTGCGGCTCACGCAACGGTTAATGAACGTTATGCGATGGGACGCAAGTCGATGGATTCGATTTACAGTGGTGGAGGTACGTTCTGGATCACCGGTATGATCGCGCTGTTTGCATTGCCATTGGTGACCCTGTTCAAGCCGGTATTACCCATTGCATTATCGCTAACGCTTATCTTGACGGCTTATATCTGCATCATGGTCGGCATGGAGCAGCTTAAAAACTCCACCGAGCGCGGAGTGGCCGGTATCGTCGCGGTCACCTTAGCGATGCCCGACCCCAAATCTACCGTCTATGCGGTGGTTATCGGATTGATTCTGTACCTGCTGATTGAACGGCCAAAGCTGTTAGGCAAACACAAGCCAGAAGATAATGTGGTCTTCTCAGACCCGCAAAAGGTTGTCGAATAAGGGTGACCAAATTGTGTTTTGCTGTATAAATTGTTGCCATCACGGACAGAATAGTTCTGGTTGGTAAACACCACCGCACCTGTATCTTGCAGGTGCGGTTTCTCCTCTAATACTCACGTCGGCATGAAGCTGGATTTTTTCCACCGCAGTACTAGCTAAACCCGCTTTGCTTATACCCGATGTGTGCTATGGTTTTGGTGCCAAATCGACATCACCCTCTTCGGTATAAGACTCCTTACCA
>JBALWS010000108.1:0-15067 GCA_036960405.1 Halopseudomonas sp.
CACATCCTTACCGTCGAGCACCGGCGGTAAACTCTGCGCTTGAATGGGAGTCATCGCTTGATAGCCGAGGGATTCGAGATTCTCAAGCAGCGCGGGCTGAAGCTTAAGGGATGAAAAGTTGGTTGAGCCCAAGGTGGATGTCCTGTGTTGAAAAAGCGCAGAGGTTTCGCCAGCAGCGAAAGAAAGATTGGCGGTGTTTGCCGCAGCCAGCAATTATCCCATTTGCACGGGCGGGTGGATAGTCTTATCCCTCGGTTGGCGCAGGATAGCACCAACCGAGGCGTGTTGAGGCGGTGGTTATTGAACGGGTGTGGGTTGACTCGGGCTTTCAAGCAATACTTGAACTTTACCGCTAACCAGTAATCGGGTCAGTAGCTCTTTTTTGGACGATTCGCGCTTGAGGGCCAGCAGATATTCGGCCAGTTGTGGCTTGAGCGTCTCGAACGGTGGTGTTTGAGCGTTTTGGTTCTGTTGGTAATACTCAACGATCTCTGGCTCAGATACCGACAGATTGGGGAATAGCTCGGCCATCACCGCTTTTTTATTGCCGTTAGCTAAGATCTGATTGGCGATGTAGGTTTCGACAATCGCTTGTTCCAATACCAGCATCTGCTGTTCAAAAGAGAGTTTGCGGATCTGGTACAGCGGTGACTGGAAATCGTGATCGAGCATCTCGAAACTGTAGCGCTGGTCGCCAACTCGGAATAGCGAATCGGTCTGCTTGGCTGGGGTAGTCGGGGAGACATCATCATGCTGATGTTCGGATGTGGCTTGTTCTGACTTGGACTCGAATAGGGCTAAACTCAGTGCCAGGATCAGTAAAATGCAAACGACTAAGAGATTACGGTAGCGATTGATCGCTTTGGTGTGGTCCATGATGGTGTCTATATCCAAAAATTACGGGGCTAAACAGAGAATATCCTGAGATTTCAAACCAGTCAGTTATACTGGCGAGCCAATTTTGCCAAGGTTACAGCACGATGTCGAACCCAGATTCAGCGCCAACCTTAACGCACAAGCTGCAACAGGCTTTTGAGCGGCGCCGGTCTTTGCTGGAACGGTTGAATAGCGAGCAAACCGATTGTTATCGGCTGTTTCATGGTACTTGCGAAGGTGAACCCGGGTTGACGGTAGATCGCTATGGGCCACAGTTGATCATTCAGAGTTTTCATCGCGCTCTGGAGTCTGAGGAGCTAGCGCAAATTGTTACTCAGATGAATACGTTGCTCGGTGTTGAACTGCAACCGTTCTACCATGCGCGTCAAACCAGCCAGAGCGCACCGCACCAATCTAAGCAGATGTTGGATGCAGCGGTGCCTCTGTCCGAGGCCGTCTGCTCCGAGCTAGGGGTGAACTACCGTACGCGTGGCGTCCATCGCGGTATCGATCCGCTCCTGTTCCTTGATCTGCGCGCGGGGCGTCGTTGGGTTCAAGCTCAGACCAAGGGGTTGAGTGTGCTGAACCTGTTTTCCTACACTTGCGGTGTTGGCGTCTGTGCCGCCAAGGCCGGGGCCAGTCACGTGGTTAATGTTGATTTTGCTAGCTCGTCGCTAGCCGTTGGCCGTGAAAACGCACAGTTGAATCGGTTATCCGAAGATCAGATCCAGTTTATCCAGTCGGATTTTTTCCCTGCGATCCAACAGCTCGCCGGGTTGCAGGTGAAATTTCGGCGTGGCAGAGGGGCACCGTCACCTAAGCGCTATCCGCGGTTGCAACCGCAGCAGTTTGACCTGGTGTTTGTAGATCCACCCCGCTTGGCCAAGAGCCCGTTTGGTACCGTCGATCTGATCCGCGATTACCCCAGTGTTTTCAAACCGAGCTTGCTGGCCACGCGTCCTGGTGGTCGCCTGGTCTGTACCAATAATGTGGCGCAGGTTGATCGTGATGAGTGGCTGGACCAACTCAAACGTTCCGCTGCCAAAGCTGGCAGGCCACTCAAAGGGGTTGAGATAATCGAACCCGAGGCCGATTTTCCTAGTTTTGATGGCAAACCACCGCTTAAACTGGCGGTACTAGAAGTGTAGAGTTTGGAGGTTTAGCCCTTTAGCGGGGATCGGTGTCGTTGTCTTAAATTGGAGAGCGTTGGAGAGACTTGATGGATGTTTTGCACAGCGCGATCGAGATCGGTTTGGAGCAGGTGCATTGGCTAAACTTGTTGGCGTTGGCCTGGTTTCTGATCTGCCTTAATGGCTATAGTCGCTATTCGCGGATTAAGTCCGGCACCACACCGTGTCTGGTCAATGTGCTGCACCTGTATCGGATCGACTGGATGCGCCGCCTGCTACTGCGTGAAGTGAGGGTGGCCGATATCGCAGCGATCGCCAACCTGGAGCGCAGCGTGGCGTTCTTCGCTTCCAGCACGCTGATTCTGCTGGCGGGCTTGCTGACCGTATTTAGTGCCTCGGAGCAAGCCATTAATCTACTCTCTGAATTTCCGTTGGTGGTAGAAACCAGTTTGATGGAGTGGGAATTAAAGCTGCTGGTGATGACCGGACTGTTTATCTACGCCTTCTTCAAATTCACCTGGAGTTTACGCCAGTACGGCTTTGCCTCGGTACTGATCGGTAGCGCGCCGGTGCACGATGAGCCGGACTGTGAAGCCGAGAAAGAGGCCTTTATCCATCGTGCCGCCAAGATGGAGACGATGGCGGCTAATAATTTCAATATGGGGCTGCGCACCTACTATTTCAGCCTGGCATTGCTGGGATGGGTGATTAATCCCTGGATGCTGATTTTGATGTCGACCGGAGTGGTGTACGTGCTGTATCAGCGCGAGTTTCGTTCCACCACGTTGCGGGCGTTAATGGCGGGCCGGCCCGAAAATAGGGTGTTTGATTCCAGCTATCAGAACCTGATTAAAAAGCCAGCTAAAAAAATCTGATTTGCCAGTTTGGTGAGAAGGTTTGGTGAGAAGGTTTGATGAGCCGGTCTGATTAGAAAACTCGGTTAAGTTGGCTGATCTGAAACCGGGAACCAATGCGGTGTGCGGTTTACGAACGCCACCAGTGATAGCATCACCGGTACCTCGACCAGCACACCGACCACCGTGGCCAATGCTGCGCCAGAATGAAGTCCGAATAGCGAAATCGCTACCGCCACCGCTAGCTCGAAAAAGTTAGACGTACCGATCAGCGAAGCGGGGGCTGCAATGTTATGGGGTAATCGCCATGCCCGCGCCCATAGGTAGGCCAGCGCAAAGATACCGTAAGTCTGAAGCGTTAGTGGAATGGCGATCAACAGAATTAATAGCGGTTGTTGCAGGATCGTTTCGGCCTGAAAACCGAACAGTAACACCACGGTCGCCAACAATCCGATAACCGACCAGGGCTTGAGTTGTTGAACGAAACGCTGCAGCGTCGATCTGCCACCGATTTGGAGTAGGTAGCGTCGGGTTAACACACCGGCGATTAGCGGCAGTACCACGTAGAGTACAACCGACAGCAGTAACGTCTGCCAAGGCACCGCCAGGTCGGTCATGCCGAGTAACAGTGCAGCAATCGGGGCGAAGGCAAACACCATAATGATGTCGTTGACTGAGACCTGCACCAGCGTGTAGTTGGGGTCGCCATCGGTCAGCTGGCTCCAGACAAATACCATCGCGGTACAGGGGGCCACTCCAAGCAGAATCATCCCTGCTATATACTCGCTGGCCGATTGTGGATCGACCCAATCGGCAAACAGTACCCGAAAAAACAACCACCCCAACGCGGCCATCGAGAACGGTTTGATCAACCAGTTGATCGTTAATGTCAGCACCAGTCCCTTGGGTCGCTTGCCGACATCGCGGATGGCGGCAAAATCGATCTGCAGCATCATCGGGTAGATCATCACCCAGATTAGTACTGCGACCACCAAGTTGACGTGGGCGATCTCCCATGCGGCGATGATGGCAAAACTGTGCGGTATCCAATTACCCAGCAACACCCCGGTACCGATACACAGCCCCACCCACAGGGTCAGATAACGCTCAAATAATCCCATGGTCATATCCTTCCGTTGGTGGTGGGCCGTGTCGGATCAGTCATCACTAAATTGATTAAAGATCAGATTTAATCGGCAAGCCAGATACGCACGCGAAAATGCTTAATCATTAAGCTTTGAACCGATTTGTGCTTGAAATAAAAACCGGCGTCCCCATCTAACAGTCATCGAGTCAAGGTGAGCACCACTAGAAACTCTAGGCCCGCCTTGTTATCTGTATTAACCACGATGAATGGAAGTTGGTATGACCACCGAAACGAAAAAAGAAACACTGGGCTTTCAGACCGAAGTTAAGCAACTGCTGCATTTGATGATCCACTCGCTCTACTCCAACAAGGAAATTTTTCTACGCGAGCTGGTATCCAACGCCTCCGACGCCGCCGATAAGCTGCGTTTTGCCGCGCTCTCTAATGATGGCCTGTACGAGAACGACAGCGAGCTGAAGATTCGGATTGAATTCGATGCCGAAGCCAAGACCATTACGTTGATCGACAACGGCATCGGCATGAACCGCGACGATGTCATTGCGCACCTGGGTACTATCGCCAAATCTGGTACCGCCGACTTCCTGTCACATCTGAGCGGCGACCAGAAGAAAGATTCACACCTGATCGGCCAATTTGGTGTCGGCTTCTACTCTGCCTTTATCGTTGCCGATCGGGTTGAAGTGCTGAGCCGTAAAGCGGGTGAAGAGGCGTCCGAAGGCGTGCATTGGGAATCTGCTGGTGAGGGTGATTTCAGCGTTGGCACGATCGACAAAGCCGAGCGCGGCACCACCATTATCATGCATCTTAAAGATGGTGAAACGGAGTTCGCCGATGGCTGGCGTCTGCGCAGCCTGGTTCGCAAGTACTCCGACCATATCGCCATCCCGGTTGAGATGATCAAAACCCCAACGCCAGAAATGGATGAAGAGGGTAACCCTAAGCCGGTCGATGAAAATGCAGCAGCCGAGTGGGAGTGCGTCAACAACGCCACCGCGCTGTGGGCTTGCCCGCGTACCGAGATCAAAGACGAGGAGTACCAGGAGTTCTACAAGCACGTCTCGCACGACTTCGAGAATCCGCTGACCTGGAGCCATAACAAGGTCGAAGGCAAGCTGGAATACACCAGCTTGTTGTATGTACCGGGGCGTGCCCCGTTCGATATGTGGAACCGCGACGGTGCTCGTGGTCTGAAACTTTACATTCAGCGCGTCTTTATCATGGATGATGCTGAGCAGTTTCTACCGATGTACCTGCGCTTCATCAAGGGTGTGGTCGACTCGAATGACCTATCGTTGAACGTATCGCGTGAAATTTTGCAAAAAGACCCCGCCATCGATTCAATGCGCAGCGCGTTGACCAAGCGGGTGCTGGACATGCTGACCAAGATGGCCAAGAAGGACGAAGAGTCCTACGCCAAGTTCTGGAAAGAGTTTGGTGCGGTGGTCAAAGAGGGTCCAGCCGAAGACCACGCCAACAAAGATAAGATCGCCAAGCTGCTGCGTTTTGCCACCAGCAATACCGACAAAGAGGAGCAGGATCAGTCGTTGGATGCCTACATCGAGCGGATGAAAGAGGGCCAGGACGCGATCTATTACGTGGTTGCCGAAACCCACGCTGCGGCCAAAAACAGCCCGCATCTGGAAATCTTCCGTAAGAAGGGGCTCGAAGTACTGCTGCTGTCCGAGCGTGTTGATGAGTGGTTGATGAGCAACCTGAACGAGTTTGATGGCAAGTCGTTCAAAGATATCACCAAGGGTGATCTGGACCTGGGTAAGGTCGAAGACGAAGCCGAGAAGAAGCAGCAGGAAGAGACCGCCAAGGAATTTACCTCGCTGGTTGAGCGCGTTAAAGAGCAGCTCAAGGAGCAGGTTAACGAAGTGCGGATTACCCACCGTCTGGTCGACTCCCCGGCCTGTTTGGTCGTAGCTGAGCACGAGATGGGCGCGCAGATGCGCAAAATCATGGAAGCGGCCGGTCAGAAAGTGCCCGATTCCAAGCCAACCCTAGAGCTGAATCCGGCCCACCCGTTGGTGGTTTCACTCAACGACGAGAGTGACGAAGACCAGTTTGCCGACCTGTCTCAGATCTTGTTTGATCAGTCCTGTCTGTCGAGCGGCGAGCAACTGGCCGATCCGGCTGATTTTGTCCACCGTCTAAATAAGTTGCTGCTGAAACTGAGCAGTTAATCTCGTCATGATGGTGTGACACTGTCGTAGGTCAACAGACCGGTTACAAAAAACAGGGCGCTTAATTGCGCCCTGTTTTATTTCTACCTCTGCGTTGTATGATGGGCTATATTTTTTGCACTGCAACACACTTGGAGCGCTAGCGTGAGTACTCGATATTTAAAACGTTTCTTCAAACCCCAATCGATCGCGGTCATTGGTGCGACTGAAGCCCCCGATAACATGGGCGGTGTGGTGTTGAAGAACCTGGTTGAGGGTGGCTTTCAACGCCCCATCATGTCGGTTGGGCCGGGAGGTAGCGCGGTGTTCGGCATTGCCAACGTTGCCACGCTCGAAGAGCTCGGCGAGATGCCCGAATTGGCCATTATCTGCGCGCCAGCCGACGAGATCCCAGGGTTGATTTCGTCTTTAGGAGAGAGCCGCGTTAAGGCAGCGCTGGTGCTAGGCAGTGACCTGTCTTTTTCTAGTTTCGGAGACCGTCATGCTTTCAAGCGTGCTTTGAAAGACGCTGCTCAGCCTTACGGCATTCGTATTCTGGGGCCTGAAGGTATGGGGTTATTGGTTCCTGGCGAAAAGATGAATGCCAGCTACTCGCACCAAAATATTAAAAAAGGTTCTGTTGCCTATGTCGGTCAATCCGGCATCTTAGGTACCGCGATGATTGATTGGGCCAATGGTCAAGGGATCGGTTTTTCTAACTTCCTTACCCTCGGCGGAAGTGTTGATATCGACTTGGCCAGCGTTGTCGATTACCTGGCTGCAGACCCTTATACACACTCGTTGTTGATCCAGGTCGATAGTGTCAACAATGCTCAACATTTCATTTCGGCGATTCGGGCTGCTGCGCGCAATAAACTGGTGCTGATCCTTAAGAGCAACCTGTCGTTGCTGGCGTATGCCGATAGGAAAAAGCAGTTGCCACCAGGCGTTACCACGATCGACCAAGTCTATGATTCTGTTTTGACACGTTGTGGTGCGGTGCGGGTCAACAGCAGCGATGAGCTGTTCGATGCATTAGAAACGCTGACCACGATGAAGCCACTGCGAGGCGCACGACTGGCGCTGGTATCGAACGGCATGGCGCCTAACTCGATGGCGGTTGAGCGGCTCTATGCTCAGGGCGGCAAATTGGCACGGCTGACGCCAGAAACCATCGAGGCGTTGGGAGGCTTAACCCAAAATGAGCGGACGGCCGGTAACCCCACTGACTTACACGCCGATGCAACCCCCGAGCGCTATCAGCAAGCGGTAGAGATACTCAGCAAAGACGCCAACGTTGATGCGGTGCTGGCACTGCATGCACCGACACAGATGGCTCCGAGCGCCGAGACCGCAGAAGCGGTGATTGCGGCGAGCAAAAAAACACGGCGCAATATTTTAACCAGCTGGATGGGTCGCGATACCGCGATTGCAGCTCGCAACCTGTTTAACGCCTCCAAAGTGCCGACCTATATCACCCCAGAAAAGGCGGTTGATGCCTTTATGCACATGGTCCAACATCGCCAGAACCAGACCATGATGAAACAGACGCCGACAGCGGTAAACCTGCAGGAGGATAGCCTTACCTTACAGCAGGCGAGAGCGTTGGTTGAGCAGGCGATGGACAATGGCCGTGATTATTTGCGCCATGAAGAGGTGGCATCCCTGTTGCGGTTATACGGCATCGAGTGCCCCGCCTCTTACTATGCCGATAGCATTGATGGCGTGGTAGCGGTGGCCAACAAGTTAGATGTGGCGGTGGCGGTTAAAGCCCTGCACAAGGATAATCGCTACCCGTTTAGTTATGTCGATAGAGCGAGTCAGCGCTGGCGTGACCTGGCGTTGGACCTTTACTCAGAATCGGAAATTCGTCACTACGTGGAACAGCTATCGCAACGTGTTGACGAACGCTTTGGCACTAACGAGCAACGGGGCTACTGCGTTCAGCAGATGAAACGGGGATTCCAGTCGTTGCAGATCTGTACCGGCGTGACCCGTGATCCGGTATTCGGGCCGATGATCTTTTTTGGCGTCGGCGGATACGATGTCGATGTCCAGGCAGACCGGCAACTGATGCTGCCGCCGCTGAATAACAGTCTGGCTAAGACGTTGATTAAGCGCTCTCGGATCTATCATATCCTCAAGCAAAACAGCTACCGGTTTGAACAGGATATCGACAATCTGTGCCGGGTGTTGGTGCAGCTGTCTGAGATGGTCATTGATTTACCGGAACTGCGCACGCTGGAGATCAACCCTTTATTGGTTAACAAGTCGGGACTGTTGGCGGTCGATGCCTGCATCGGCTTAGGCCAGCCGGTCAGCACCGCCATCTCGCCCTATCCCGAACACCTGGTTGAGAGTGTGACCCTTAAAAGTGGCCGTCAAGTGACCATTCGCCCGATCCGTGGTGAGGATGAGCCCAACCATCTGGAGATGTGGAACAAGCTAAGCCCTGAATCGATTCGGTTACGCTATTTCTACAGCCGCGGCGCGCCAAACCATGATGAACTGGCCAGCTGGACCCAGATCGATTACGACCGGGAGATGGCATTTATCGTCTCGGCGCCGCGCCAAGATGGCAAACCCGGTAATGAGACGTTGGGAGTGGTGCGCGCCTCGACGGATGCCGACAATATATCGGCAGAGTTTGCCGTGGTGATGCTCGACGAGCTACAAGGTGAGGGCATAGGCTCCTTGCTGATGCAGAAGATGATCGACTATTGCCGCAGTCGTGGAACCTTGCAGATTATGGGCACCACCATGACCAGCAATATGGCGATGCAACGCCTGGCGAAAAAGCTTGGTTTTGACAATAGCTACAACCACGAAGAAGAAGCGATTGAGATGGTGTTACAGCTCCATGAACCCACCGAAGAGTGGCAGCGTACCCGGCTGGAGCATTGAGGCTGTGACTGGGTAGATCCAGTTTTGTATAAGCCGGGATGTATTTCGACGGTCTAGCTTGCATCTGGTTAAAACTAGATTCACGTAAAATTATTGAACTGCAGAGGTCGGAATTTATTCAGACATGACTACTAAATTGTACAGTAATACTGCTAGCTTTAAATTTACCCATATATTGTACAGGCTTAGGTAGGTATAAATATTATCTCTTTTACGGAGGCTGGGAATGTTCTGGCAGAATCAAGATGTGAAAGCAATCAAGCGTTTCAGCAGGCTCATAGGTGATATCCAGTGTTTGCCTTTAGATGGTATCGGTAAGTCTGAAGCGGTTAAAGAAAACCTCTATGGATTTTAGCCAAGACATATTAATGAGACTAGCCGGTTGGTTTATGCTGTTGATGAAACTAATCTCAGCGTCATATCCTGTAGAAACCATCCTAGGGTTAAGGAACCTGCGAACAAGTCCCAGTTGAATTCTGACCCTCCGCTTGGTTCGCAATCCAGGCGCAGCTTTGCAGTAATGTCTAGACCTTGCAGAATCACTTTGGACTTCTTCGCAGGTTCCTTAACAAAGACGGTCTAATTGAATTCAGCCCTTATCAGGCCGCTGCAATATACAGCAGCACCATTATGGGTGTGGCAAAGCCCGTTCCCAACAGGCTTACTGCACTTTCTACATCCTGTAGATCGGAATTTATTCAGACAATAACCGTAAAACCATACTGGTTTTTTTTTGGTGCAGACGATGAAAAGCGGGTTAAGTAAGTCGTTTATACACAGCCGGACCTTAAGCAATAGCTAGGCAAGTTGACATTTATGGATTGCAAAAGTGGATGAAAAAGTCAATCATAACGTAGACTGGTTTTTTCCGGCTAACATTAGCTAAACTATATCAATACTAGGAAAAAGAACTGTGCTGTGAGAATTTCTGTAATCGAGGTCGCAAGAGTATCAATTTAAATATTTTGAAAGAAAAGATATTATCTTTTTAATAATTATTGCAATTAACTAAGCTAATATTACAAGAATTTATAATTAAATTACAATACGGTGATAAACAGTGACACACAGACCAGAAATTGATGGTTTACGAGCAGTAGCTATTATCCCCGTATTATTGTTCCATGCAGGCCTGCCCTATTTTACAGGTGGATATATTGGAGTTGATGTTTTTTTTGTTATTAGTGGTTTTTTGATAACTAAGATTATAATAACGCAAATTGAAAAAAATAATTTATCTTTGTTAGAGTTTTATGAAAGGAGAGCTAGAAGAATCATCCCGGCTTTAGTTGTAATGGTTGTATTGGTCTCTGTCTTTATGCCATTTTTCACGGATTCACCTAAAAGATTGAACGAGTTTGGTAGTAGTGCAATAAGCGTTACTTTTTTTATGTCAAACATCTATTTCTTTTTATCGTCTGGATACTTCGGCACAGCATCTGAGCTCTCACCTCTACTCCACACATGGAGCTTAGCTGTGGAAGAGCAATTCTATCTCATTTTTCCATTATTAGCAGTCCTATGCTTGCGCTTTGGAAAGCAATATTTTACATATGTTATTTTGTTAATAATAATTGCCAGTTTAGTTGTTGCAGAGTGGGGCTGGAGAAACTCTTCAATAGGAAATTTCTATTTGGCACCTACAAGAGCATGGGAGCTTCTAATAGGCTCTATCGGTGCTGTTATTATAGACAAACAACAAGTCGCACTTCTCGAAGATAAGTTTAAGTCTTATTTGTCAAGTGTAGGTTTACTGATGGTCGTGTCATCATATTTCTTATTTACACCTGAAACCCCGCATCCAAGCATTATCACAATAATACCAGTCTTAGGTACCATTTTTGTAATCCTATTTAGTAATAATAATATATGTGGGAATATATTGCGGCATGGAGTACTAGTTCACATTGGGTTGATTAGCTATAGCTTGTATTTGTGGCATCAGCCTATTCTTGCTTTTGCTAAAATGAAGTTTTCTGAAGATCTAGGCCTTGTTGCACAGGCTATTGTTTTTACTTTGATATATGCGGTGAGTGCACTTTCATATAAATGCATAGAAACCCCTTTTAGGGATAATAATGTTTTTCTTCGTGCAGATATATACAAGTATTCAGCTGCATCATTGGTACTTATGTGTTTTGTCGGAGTGCTATATATTTCTAATGTTTCCATTCGTAAATATTTTTATCCAGAGGATATGAGTCGTTACGAAATGATGTTGGTCTCAGCTGATTCACACGAACATCAAATAGATTATGAAGATGAGTGTAAGTTTAGATATTCTTCTCTAAATGAACAGTTTAAAGAGAGATTTAATGATTGCTCCATTAAACATGGGAAAGCAATTTTTATTCTTGGTGGTAGTCACGGGATTGATCTATACAACGCAATAGCGATGAATTCTAATAATGAGTTTATAGTTAGCTTGTCTAGAGGTTTTTGTCGAGCCCATGACTTTATTGGCGAGCTAGCATATAAACCGAAATGCCAGTATGAGGATTTCAAAGAATTCGCATCCATGAATTTTGATAATATAATGAAAGTTATATATACCCAAACACCAGATCGTCTCTTCACTAAAGACATCAACGTTGCGTCGGAAGCACATCTTTCTGTAAGTCATGTAGATCAAGTTGTTGACTACCTGTCTAGACTAAAGGAAATCTATGATCTAGATGTTTTAATGGTAGGGATGTTGCCGCCCATGAAGAAGTCGCCAATCGAATTAGATTATAAAATAGATCTCAAGCCTCAACTTGAAAATAATTTCTCCAATAATGCTATTATTATGACAAGATATACAGATGCAGTTTTCAAAGAAAAACTTAAAAAACATGGGATCGATTATATTTCAAAGTTTGACGGTTTTGAACTTGATTTTTCAAGAGATATGATAAGCAATGGTGAAATAACTTACTCAGATCACCGCCACATAAGCACGGAGGGAGAAAGGTTGTTCGGTAGTCGGCTGGTCAATAAGCTTAATATATAAAACACCACACTTTTATGAAAATACATATTTTTAATATTGGTTTCGCTGCTGTTGTTAACCTATTTTTAAGGTGGAATTAATTTTGTTTACTCTATAACAAGCAGGGGCAACTCTAAGGGATGTACGAGTAAGCCGCGCCTTTTAAGCGAATTGTTCCATTGAGATCGATTTGCCGATTAATCAACCGGTACCTGTCAGTTTTTTAGTTCCTGAATGCCTTCTTTCCGGCACCCAGGCGCTTCAATATTCATGCAACCATCAGCGTACCTTGTTTGATCAAGCTGTAGTGGTCAAGTAAAACTGGCCACGGTTTTGTACACATCCCAGTACTGCCTCTCGGCAACATTAGGCGGTAATTCTTCGTTGTGACGATGCGGCCTGATCTGGCTGTAATACCCAACGATATAATTTGTTATCGCTTGCTTGGCTTCGCTAAATGATTGGTAGCCGGTTTCAGGCACCCATTCACTCTTAAGGCTCCTAAAGAACCGCTCCATCGGTGCATTATCCCAGCAGTTTCCTCGACGACTCATGCTTTGCTCTATCTGGTAACGCCACAGATGCTGGCGGAACCTCAGGCTGGTGTATTGGCAGCCTTGGTCAGAGTGGAACAAACGCCTTGCGGTCGTCCTCTCGACTCGAATGCCATCGTTAGCGCCTTGCTCGTTAACTCGCTATCAGGCGATAAAGAGATCGCCCAGCCGACAGGCTTACGAGCAAATAGATCCAACACTACGGCTAAATAAGCCCACCGTTTGCCTGTCCAGATATAGGTGATATCGCCGCACCATACCTGGTTCGGTTTGCTTGCATTGAACTCACGAGCCAGTAAATTCGGTATGGCTGGATGCGCTGCCGTGGCTCGCTTATACGCATGCTTTGGTAACTGGTTACTTACCAGCTTCAGTTCTTCCATCAGTCGGCCTGCCACGTAGCGGCTCAGCAATTCTCCTTGCTGGCTGACGATACTGGCAACGCTCCTGGCCCCTGCTGATCCTCCGCTTAACCGATGAGCGGCTGACACCATAACCTTTAGCTTTCGACGCTTTGGGTTGTCAGCTTTAGGGCGCTGTCGCCAATACTTGTAGCTACTGCGATGAATGCCGAAGGCTTTACACAGCGCCGTGACGGAAAAGCTCTCTTGTAGCTTGCGAACTATCGAATATTTTTCAGTTCGTCTGACATCAAGAGAGCCATACCCTTTTTTAATATTTCTTTCTCCAGCTCTACACGCTTTAGCTGTTTCTCCAGCTCTCGAATACGGCGTTGATCGGCGGTCATGGGGGAGGCTTTTGAGGTGCCTCCGTTACGCTCAAGCTTGAGCTGTCGTACCCATTTATCCATCGCTGATTTGCTGACGTTCATCGCCTCGCAGGCTTCTCGAACGGTATAGCCTTGTTCAACGACAAGTTGGGCTGATTCAAGACGAAATTCAGGGCTAAAAGTACGGCGTGTTTGTTTGGTCATTGGTTCACCTGTTGTTGGAAGAGGTGATGCTATCACCTCTAATCAGGTGGCCAAATTCACTATGCCACTACAAGCATCATGATCAATGGATAGGGATAGCGGCAATTTCCCGCCTTGGGATAATGTGGTTCGATTATGGCCTGGAAGCGTTGTCATGAAACCAGCTTCTCCATCAGACCGAGAAACTTCTCTTTGCGAGTCTGGGTGGAGTTTTTTACTATTCACCGTTGGTAAAGCTTATCTTCCATGGGCGGGCCTGTCAGAGCGATATGCTGCTGATTGTCTCAGGTGACAGGACTTGTTCGCAATTGCCATAGAAAAATGATTAACAAACCAGCGATGTCAGCTGGATTTGGCTAAAATACGAAGAATCAGACCATCCCTAAATCGTGTATTAACTTCAAGGTGTTTTTTTCTTAATTTCTGCACGTTTTATTTTTAAAGAAAGACCTTCTAGCGGGTAGCCTAAGGATCGAGCCTTTTCTTCATATTTTTTTGCTTCCTCAATTTCTCTCATTTCTATCATCGCCAGCCCAAGAAAATAAAATATTTCAGCAGATTTTCCTTCGGCAATATTATTTCCTTCAAGAAGTACCTTTACTGCACCCTTGTAGTCACCAGTATCGAAATAAAACATAGCATACAAGGAATATATTCCAATATATTCAGGTTGATATTTTATTGCAAGGTCCAAGTATTTCTTGGCATTATCTCTTTCACCGAGCATTCGATACGCCATGATATACGCTTTAAACATATCTCTTGTCCATGGATGACTTTTGTCGATTTGCCCGTAAGAGTAACTGATGTTACTAATGCCACTTCGCAAATATTTTTCTCTCTCCAAAGGATTAGAAGTGGACTTGGCACGATTTAATTTTACTACTCCGCCGCAAAAGTGCCAAAGGCCTGCATGCCACGCAACTATACTGTCCTTTCCCTTATGTTTGGGAGCTTTTCCTTGTAGTCCGCTTTTATGAGCATTGGAAAAGTTTGCGAAAGAGCGTTGACAATAGGGTGTCATTTTTCTGAATTCATTTTCGGTAACTACAAAATTATATGCAAATAAGCTACTACTAAAGAGTGTGCTAGTAATTATAACGACTGTGCTGATTGTTAATCGCATATTAAAGGCCCCTGATAAGCACGATGATAGGAACACATCAGTTGTTTTTTGATTAATTAAAATAACATGAATCAGTTTTCGTTCAAATGGTATAATGGTTTTCGGTATTTTCTATGCTATCAATAATCAATTTTTCCAATTGTATGTTTTACCATCTGGACCTATGTTTTTATTAAGATCCAAGTAATTCCATACAGGCTTTTGTCCTAGTCTGGCATAGAATCTAGAATTAAAAGAAAAAGGGTCGTTGGACGGCTCAAATAAAGTTCCGTCATAAATTTCTTTATTAGGATTTTTTGAAAACCCCATCAAGTTAATTAGCGTTGGGAATATGTTATAATGACTGTTCTTGTTTTTGTTTTTAGTTACAGATTTTTCAAAAAAATCTGCTTTATAACTAGCGGGTGCGATAATAACTAACGGCACCAAACCCTCCTCAGGCGAA
>JBALWS010000109.1:0-15059 GCA_036960405.1 Halopseudomonas sp.
ACCCCCGCCGCTTGGCAGTCGCTGCGGCCTCTGATGAGTGTTACCGACGAGGCAACCTTCGTTCAGCTCAAAGAGGGCTATCTAGCCGGCATCCCGCCGTCGCTGACTCAGCGGCATATCGATGATGCCGAGCGGATGTATTCCTTGCTTCACGACATTGGTGGCGAGCGGCTGATGGGACCGGCGCCAATGCTGGATCGCGCCAGCTTCTGGCAAGCACCTTGAGCCATTAGGGGCGTCTATGAGTCAGCCTGTACCCTCATTCAGCTCCGTTTCAGCTCCAAAGTCTGATCGGCTAAACCCATCGCTACCGCCGTTGGTGTTATTAGGGTTGCTGCTGTGCTGGCAAGCGTTGGCGATGGCGCTCGATCAGCGCTTGTTGCCGACCCCAGAGCGGGTGCTGGTGACGCTGTGGCAGCAGGGTCAAAGTGGCGAGTTGATGCTGCACCTCGGCGCCACTCTGGCTAGGGTTGGTGTTAGTTTTAGTCTGGCTATGTTGCTCGGCGTACTAATCGGTATGGCGATGGGGCTGAATCCGAGACTGAACCGGCTGCTCGATCCGCTGCTGGTGACGATGCTTAACTTGCCTGCGCTGGTGGTGATCATATTGCTCTACATCTGGTTAGGAATGAGTGAGCTGGCGGCGGTATTGGCGGTAGTCATCAACAAGGTGCCCAATGTCGCGGTTACGCTACGTGAGGGTGCGCGTTGTCTTGATCCGCACTTTCGTGAACTGGTGCAGGTCTACCGTATCGGTCGCTATCGTCAGTTACGCGAGGTGGTGTTGCCGCAATTGGCCCCATACTTGTTGATTGCAGCGCGTTCCGGCTTAGCGTTGATCTGGAAGATCGTGCTGGTGGTTGAGTTGCTGGGTCGAAGCAACGGGGTGGGTTTTCAATTGCATCTAGCGTTTCAAATGTTCGATGTGCCGATGATCTTGGCTTACAGCATGGCATTTATTCTAATCGTGCAGGGCATCGAATGGAGTTTGTTGCAGCCGTGGGAACGCCGCCAACAACGCTGGCGGCAGCCGGAGGCGCAATGATCCAACTACGTATAGACCGCAAGCAATACGCCGGACAAACGCTGTTTGAAAATTTCGAGTTACAACTCCAACCCGGCGAACTGCTGTGTTTGTTGGGGCCATCGGGGTGCGGTAAAACGACCTTGTTGAACCTGATAGCGGGGATCGATAAACGTTTTGACGGCCAGTTGGGTTGGTCGGCGGGTAGTGACCCGGCAGCTCAAGCCAAAACTATCAGCTATATGTTCCAGCAACCTCGATTACTACCTTGGCGTACGGTGAGTCAGAACTTGGCGCTGGTGATCGAACCGGATCAGCACTACCGCATTGCCCCGTTACTGGCACAGATGGGACTGGCCGAGCGTGCCGATTCCTACCCCAACAGCCTGTCTTTGGGGATGGCTCGGCGGGTGGCGTTGGCGCGTTGTTTGATTGTAGAGCCCGAGCTGATTTTGATGGACGAACCTTTCGTATCGCTGGACCCACCCACGGCGCAAGAGATGCGGCAGCAGTTGCAACAGATTCGACAGCTACGACCACAAACCTCGATCCTGTTTGTTACCCATGATGTTCGAGAAGCGCTAACCCTGGCCGACCGTATTTTGCTGTTGGGTGGCACCCCGACGCAAGTGTTACACCGGTGGTGTGGGCCGCTAGAGCCGTCCCAGCGTGATGCCGCATTCTTGGCCGAGCAGGAGCCGCGGCTGCTGGATCATTACCGGTTGGTGGCGACAGAGGGGGATGATACAAACCGATCCGGCCAAGACCGCCGTAGTGCTGAAAATCGTGCTGAGCCGTGGCGAATCGCTAGTGGTTGATGTGCAAGTGCGCCATCGGTATCGCTAAAGTCTATTTAGTTTCAGCAATCGAGCCCGTTCGGCCTTCTTTTGCGCCAAGGTAGGCGGTAGCTTGGCACGAAGGTTAATCCGATTCATGCTGTTTCTAGAGCCGCTACGTTGGCGGTAGAACTGCTTTTGTTGGCTGACACTCTGAATCGTATTACGGTTCTGCTTACGATTTTCGTTATAGGTCGTAGCATTGACGTTAGCACGTGGGATGATCGCTGAACGCGATGCCGCCTGGCGAGTGCGTCGCAACTTGTCCCGAGAGGATTGTTCCAGAAAGCGACGGATACCAGCCGCGAGAATAGTGGCTTCTGCGGTGGAGGTGGCCGCTTTGCCGGCGTATCGAAGTCGTTGGGTTTCAACGCCTAGAGGCGCCTTCCCGGAGTAATTGGCTACACCGTTTTCGTCGTACCATTTATAGATGTCGGCGTGGCTGCTGCTGGCCCAAACCAGAGAGGCTAACAGTATCCCAACGCGCAGGGCGTTCATCGATATTCTCCTATTTTCGCCCCTAGGCGTCCTGCTGAGCTGAGTTTCGAGAATCAAGCTGTTACTAGATATGACCGGTTTAGCTGAAGTTAATGCCATACCGTCGATGTGATTTATGCAGTTTAGGTTGCCAGGGCGTGCGCAGTTTTCATGATGGCGAGTGTTTTTGAGGGGGCGGCTACGCGTTGGCGGGAGCTTCGGGCTGGGCTTATCGATCAGAGGTTGCCTAAAGCTTACAAACTAATCAATTACCGCGGCCAGAGTAGGCCGAACCATAGTACCTAGCCCTAACTTACTGTATCCTGCACGCCCGCTGTTTTGGCGGTTCGATCCTTGCTGTATCCAGAGAATATCTTATGAGTTTTACCTCCCTGGGCTTATCCGCCCCTATCCTTGAAGCTGTTGCAGAGAAGGGTTACGACACACCGTCCCCGATTCAAGCACAAGCGATCCCTGCTGTTCTTGAGGGCAAGGATGTGATGGCTGCCGCTCAGACGGGGACCGGTAAGACTGCCGGCTTTACCCTGCCGCTGCTGGAGATGTTATCCAAAGGCCCGTTGGCTAAGCCCAACCAAGCCCGCGCACTGGTGCTCACCCCAACACGTGAACTGGCGGCGCAGGTCAGCGAGAGCGTCGAAACTTACGGTAAATATCTACCGCTGCGTTCTACCGTGGTGTTCGGTGGGGTGAAGATTAATCCGCAGATGATGAAGTTGCGCAAAGGCGTCGATATTCTGGTCGCGACTCCTGGGCGATTGCTCGATCTGTACAACCAGCGGGCGGTAAAGTTTGATCATCTGGAAGTGCTGATTCTCGATGAAGCCGATCGCATGCTCGATATGGGCTTCATCCACGATATCAAGAAGATCCTGGCAGTACTGCCTAAGCAGCGTCAGAACCTGATGTTTTCGGCGACCTTCTCTGGCGAGATTCGTAACCTAGCCAAGGGGTTGGTGAACAACCCCGTTGAGATTTCAGTCAGCCCGCGTAACACCACCGCTGAGAGCGTTGATCAGTGGGTCTACACCGTTGATAAAAATCAGAAGTCACCTTTGCTGACGCAGCTCATCACAGAAAACGACTGGCAGCAGGTATTGGTCTTTACCCGTACCAAGCACGGTGCTAACCGACTGACGAAGCAACTTGAATCGCGCGGTATCAATGCTGCGGCGATTCACGGCAACAAGAGTCAGGGTGCACGTACCAAGGCTTTGGCCGACTTTAAGAGTGGTAAGATCCGGGCGTTGGTCGCCACCGATATCGCTGCTCGCGGACTGGATATCGACCAGCTACCGCAAGTGGTCAATTTTGAATTGCCCAATGTCCCCGAAGATTACATTCACCGGATTGGTCGTACCGGCCGTGCTGGAGCCTCTGGGCAGGCGGTTTCGCTGGTCAGCGCCGACGAAGCTAAGCATCTATTTGATATCGAGAGGCTGACCCAAAAACTGCTGACTCGCAAACAGATTGAAGGGTTTACGCCGGTTCATGAGGTGCCCGAGTCGCGCTTGAATCAACGTCCGGCTCGAGCCCATAAACCGAAGAAACCAAGAGTTGGCCATCGCGATGGTCAGCGTTCGGGTGACAATGCCAAGGGGCACCCGTCGCACATCAGACGCTAACGCGCCGAGTGTTTGATAGCGGTTTAAGGTTTTATCGTACTTGGTCTACCCTGTAACGGTGCTGAGAGTGGTTGGGTTATCGCCACCGTTGTCGTAACACTTTAGGGCAATCATCGTGCGTCGATCGCTATATTTTGGGCTGGGAATCAGTTGTCTGCTGCTGGGGGTGATCGGCGTAGTGCTACCTCTGTTACCCACCACGCCGTTCGTTATTCTGGCCGCGTTCTGCTTCTCCCGCAGTTCACCGCGGTTTCACGCCATGCTGCTCAACCACCGTTTGTTTGGACCGATTATCAGCGAGTGGGAGCAGTACGGGGTGATTCCGCTGAAGGTCAAAATCTTCTCCAGCAGTATGATGCTGCTGATGATCAGCTATCCCATCTTCTTTAAACAGCTGCCGCTGTGGATCGATCTGTCGATGGCGCTGACCGCCCTGATCGCGCTGCTGTATATCTGGAGTCGGCCGTCGATCCGCACGCCAGCGGGGCAGGCGGAGAGATAACTTGGTTTTAGCTTAACTAAAACGTTTGCCTGGCCAGGATGATTGTTGCGCGGGCTCGCGTTGGTCTTGGGTACTGATATACAACGCTTCTACCTGCGTTCGTGCCCAAGCGGTCTTGCGCAGGAACTTGAGACTCGATTTCACCGATGGCTCGTGAGTAAAGCAGCGGATGTTGACCCGCTTGCCCAGTTCTTCCCAGCCGTAATGCTCAACCAGACTGTTGAGGATCGCTTCCAGCGTGATGCCGTGCAGAGGGTTATTGGGTTGCTGTGGCTTCATAGGCGGTTATCACTTAGCGTTGGGCTTATCGTTTAGCATTCATCATGCCGTTTAAGGCTATCGTCAGGAGCCTGTTCGCGGTCGATCATACCGTAATCACGACTTACAGTGGCGACACGTAAGCGGTAGTTTTGAAATACGCCTCCGCGACCCTTGGCTTGCGCCAGCCGATGCGATTCGAGGTTGCGCCAAGCCTGGATCGCGGCTTCATCGCGCCAAAAAGACAAAGACAACACTTTTCCCTCTTCGACCAAGCTTGAAAAACGCTCGATCGAGATGAATCCATCGATCTGCTCGAGTTGTGGTCGTAGCTCGGCAGCAATAGATAAATACTCCTCGACTCGCCCTTCTGCGGGATAAACCTCGAAAATGACAGCGATCATCGGTTACCTCTATTGGCCAGATATTGAATTATAGATTTAATGGACGATAAAAATGTTGTTTATACGAGACCTGATCCCTTGTAAAATCGGCGTTTTTATCACTTCTAATGGAATCGCGTCATGGGCAGAGCCTACCAAAACCGTAAAGAATCAATGGCCAAAACCTCCGACGCCAAAGCCAAAGTTTACAGCAAATATGGCCGTGAGATTTATGTCTGCGCCAAAGCTGGCGGTATTGAGCCGGAAGGTAATTTGGCGTTGCGTGGGTTGATTGAACGAGCCAAGAAAGATCAAGTGCCGACCCACGTGATCGAGAAAGCGATCGATAAGGCCAAAGGTGGCGGTGGTGAGGACTATAAGGTTGCTCGCTATGAAGGTTACGGCCCGGGCAGCTGCATGGTGATCATCGAGTGTCTGACCGACAACCCCAACCGAACCTTTGGCGATGTACGGCTGTGTTTTACCAAAACGAAAACCAAGATCGGTACGGAAAACAGTGTTTCGCACATGTTTGACCACAACGCTATCTTGGCGTTTAAGCATGATGACGAAGAGGCTGTGCTAGAAGCGTTGATGATGGCCGATGTCGATGTGACTGATATCGAAAACGAAGACGGCGTGATTACAGTGTTTGCACCCAATACCGACTATTTCAAGGCCAAAACCTGCTTGGCCGGGGCCTTTGGCGATATCGATTACGAGGTGGATGAGATTCAATTCTTACCGCATAACACCGCGCCGATCTCGGAAGAAGATATGCCGATGTTTGAAAAGTTTCTGGAGATGTTGGATAACGTCGACGATGTACAGAACGTTTATCACAGCGCCGAGCTGTAATACTTGTAGAATTCTCGCTTAAGCTTATGTGTGCTGTCGATTGTCAGCTAGGGACCGGCTCAATATTCTCTTTGAGTTCTCGTTGCAGCAGTTTTTTCAAACGCTGCTGGCAATCGATCACATGGCAGGTTAGCTCGTAAGGGCAGCACAACTGAATCTGTTGGATCTGCTTGTCGTCGACATTGAGCAGGGCGATCAGAACGACTTCTTCTTTCTCGCGAGTCGTCTTGGCTTGTTCCATCAAGGTGATGGTGTCGATACCATCGACAAAGCGCTTCTTCGCTACGGCCGCGATCCGCTCGAAGTCATACTCACCAAGACAGTCTTTATGCTTCATCACACAACGCCCTCGTGTCCTTGAGAACCAGCATCTATAAATTGAGTATAGAAGGGTTAAAGGCGGCGTGTTTGTGTTGGGTTGTAGTAAATAATAAATGTTTGTACGCCGCGTTGTGCAAAATGCAAACAATTCCACCAACTGATCCAAAATCCTCTATAATTTGCGCTCCATTTTTGGCTGTAGTGCAATCTACACAGGATTGACCATGAAATTTTCATCTTTAGACCTAGCTCCTGCGATTCAGCAAGCGATTGATGCTTGCGGCTACAGCCAGATGACCCCTATCCAGCAGCAAGCGATCGTTCCTGCCCGTCGTGGTAAGGATCTGCTTGCCAATGCTCAAACTGGTACCGGCAAGACCGCCGCTTTTACGCTGCCGATCTTGCAGCAGATCCACGACCGTCCTAAAGAAACGGTATCGGGTGCCCCGCGCGCGTTGATCTTGACGCCCACCCGTGAGCTGGCCGAGCAACTTGCCGAGACCATTAAAGGCTATGCGCAGTTTATGTCGTTAACGGTCTGCGCCTTGTATGGCGGGGTTAAAATGACCGGCCAGCAGAGCAAGCTAAAGGCGGGCGTCGATATCGTTGTCGCGACGCCGGGCCGGCTGCTGGAGCATCTGGAGCAGTGCAACCTCAACCTGTCGCAAGTCGAATTTGTGGTACTGGACGAAGCCGATCGGATGCTGGATATGGGCTTTATTGCCGACGTTCATGCGCTGCTACAAAAAACGTCCAAGCAGCGTCAAACACTGTTGTTCTCCGCCACCGCTTCGCCCGCGGTTAACGAGCTGGCTAAAGCACTGCTCAAAAACCATCAGGTGGTACGCGTAGCCAAGCAGAACGCCACCGCGGAGACCGTCGAGCACGTGGTGTACCCGGTTGAAGAGCGGCGCAAGATCGAGCTGTTTATCGAGCTGATCGAAAAGCACAACTGGTTCCAGGTGCTGGTGTTTACCAGTACCAAGGCCCAGGCCGATGCATTAATGCGCAACCTGAAAATGATCAAGATCAGCGCGGCATTGTGCCACGGTGATAAAAGCCAAGGTTCACGCCGTCGCGCGTTGGCAGATTTTAAAGCCGGAGATGTGCAGGTGCTGGTCGCTACCGAAGTAGCGGCGCGTGGCTTGGATATTCAAGGGTTGGAGCATGTGGTCAATTTCAACCTGCCTTACCTGGCCGAGGACTACGTTCACCGCATCGGTCGCACCGGTCGTGCTGGCAACAAGGGACAGGCGATCTCGTTTGTCAGCCGTGAAGAGGAGCGCTCGTTGGATAATATCGAGCGTCTGATCGGCAGCACGATCCGCCGGCTGTACATGCCGGGCTACGAAGTGGGCAGCCGTGAAAAGCTGTTCAACAATCTGGCTAAGCATCCTCGATCGACGCGCACTAACAAAACGACTCAAACCAAGATTGTCCGCAACAAGGTCAGCAGCTCGAAGGCTAAGACCCAAGCTAAACCCAAAGCCAAAATCAAAACAGCGGTCAAGAAGAAGCGTTAAGTCTTTTTCTGTTCATCTAAATCAGCAGTGGCTCGAGGTGATTTTGTTCTAAGTTGGATCGAGTTATACCTTTCTACACCAAACTGCATAAACAGAAATGGCAATAAAAACCCCCAGTGCTGGCAGTAGCACATAATCCAGGTAGCCGATTAAGGCGCTAATTCCTAGAGCGCTGAACAGCATGACCAGCGCCGGGGTGAAGCAGCAGATGGCGGTGATCAGGGTGCCGGTGAGGCCTATCTTTAATAGCTTCATGGTTTACTTATCTTAGGAAAGTTCTTCAGGCAGCAGCGGCCCGATGGGTTGCGGGTATCGCAGGCGCAGGCCTTGGCTTTGGTCTGCTCGGTGACAAATTGCTTCACAGCGGGATTGGCTTCGGCCTGGGCGGCGTGGACACCGTAGCAGTAACACAGGGTTCGTTGCGGGTCGGTTCGTTTCTGGCCGACTTGGGTACGGAGTTGGCTCTGTTCGAGTGCGGTGTCGTGCTCGGTGAAGTAGACGATGTTGCAGCTGGGGACATCGCAGAAGAAGTGTTGCTCGTCTGAATGCGGGTAATGCCAAGGTTCGTTGAGATGATGTAGTACCGTGCGACCTTCGACTTCAGCGCAGTCCTGCCCGCTGCCAGGACAAGGTCGGCGGCTAGTCTGTTTTGCGGTGTTGCAGCAACTGGACATTGTTGAGTGTCTCCTACCGTGTCTATATCGACTGGTGCGTTATTCTAAGCATAGTGCCTGTAGCGATGAGATTTTACGCAGCGCTGGGTGGGCTGGCGTCGTTGCCTCTTGCTCGGTTGTTAGCCAGATCGCGTTGATTCCGATCGCCAATGCCGGGACGATATCTTTATCGAAGCTGTCACCGACCACGGTGACCTGGTCGGCCGGGGCATTGAGGTGTTGCAGGATTCGGGGCAGAAACGCTGGCGTACCTTTGCTGGCGCCTAGGTTGGCTTGGCAAAAATAACCACTGAGATAGCGATCCAGGCCAACGCATTCGAAGGCGGTCCGGATCTCGGTTTCGGACGAATCGGCGGCGCCGGTCGCGACGTAAAGGGTGGCTAGTTGGGAAAGGTGTTTCAACGCATCTGCCGCGCCTTCAACTGCTTGCACCTGTTTCCAGTCGCACATTTTTCCGCTCGACTCGGGGAAGTCGACCATCAGCGTGTCGCCCCAGTCAAACAAGTAGATTTGACTCATCGTATCGTATACTCAAAGTGTTGCTAGGTTGTTCGCCCAACTCTCGTTCATAGAGGGCTAGTGAATCGCCGCGTTACAGTATTGCCCTGGCTAAACCAATTTAAGGCCAAGACAGAACTGCTTCAGATCGTAGATAAACTGCTCACGGTGCCACAAGTGGGGTGAGTGGTCGGCGTTGTCGTAGATCTTTAGCTGGCTGTGGGGGAGCTGCTCGGCCACCCAGCGGGCCAGCGCCTGAGTGTAAAACTGGCTTTGGTCGCCGTATACCTGCAAGCAAGGGATGTCGATGCTGGCTAGTAGCTCACGGTAGTCCTGGGCCGATAGGCTTGTCCAACACTGAGTCAGTAGTGCGCCGGGTAGGGTGGCGAGTGCTTCGCGCATCTGCTGGAAGCCGCGCGAGTTGCGCTGATAGTTTTCCTTGCTGCGCTGATTAAAGCCGTTGGCGGCGAGTTCGAGTACCGCTTCGGCAAAGTCTTCATCCAGCCGCTGGATAAAACGGTGGTTGCGGTCGTCGTCGAAATTACCGTAGATGCCATGCGGCCAGCTTGGATCGGTCACTAGCTTTGGCGACTGATCGACGATGCAAAATCCGGCAAGATTAGTACAGCCGTGGCGACGGATATATTCCCAGCCGGTCAGCGCCCCCATCGAGTGGCCAACCAGTATCGGCTTGTCGAGTTGTAGTTGCTCTATCAGCTGATGCAGGTCATCGGCCATGGCGCCGATGCTCATATCGGTAGTCGCGTCGATCGGGTGGTTGCCGTGGCCTCGTGCGTCCCAACACAGGGTGTAAAAATGCTCCGATAATGGTGTCGCAAAAGGCAGCCATTCGCGCACGTTGGCGGTCCAACCGTGTAGGAATATCAGCGGCTGGCGCGGGGGTTGTTGGTCTTGCCCCAGCGAGACATAGTGGATCGGAGTGTTGTCGTGCGAGGTGAGGATTTCCATCGATGTTGGGCCGGTTTGGGTTTGATGTAAGGGCTATGCATACGCGGGCGAATGTTTGCGGCTAGTGTGCCATGAGTCAGGCTACCTAGCGGCTGTGTTGGGCTAATAATCAGTTCGGCGCGCCGCGGTAGTAGTGCCACAGGAACAGCGAGCCAGCGCTGCGCCAGGGAGCCCAATGCTGGATCAGCTCGCGGCTCTGCTTGGCGGTGGGCTTTTTATCCAGGCCTTTGAGTCGGCCCAGCGCGACCTGCAGTGCCAGGTCGTCGGCGGGGAAAATATCGGCTCGACCGAGCGAGAACATCAGATAGATCTCAGCGCTCCAGCGGCCAAAACCGCGTAGTTGGGTGATCGCTTCGATCGCGGCCCGATCATCCATCGTGGTTAGGGCATCGACATCCAGCTCGCCGCTGGTTATAGCGTTGGCCAATCCGTGCGCGTATTCGATTTTGCGGAACGACATGCCGGCCGTGCGAAGCTGCTGCGGTGTTAGGGATAACACCGCTTGCGGGCTCATCGTGCCCATCTTCTCGACCACCCGCCCCATGATCGCCCGAGCGGCCTCGGTCGAAATCTGCTGGCTGACGATGGTGTTGAGCAGGGTTTCGAATCCGGCTGGGCGAATCCGCGGCGCCGGCAGACCGATCTGCTTCACCGCGCGGGCCAGATCGGTATCGCACCGGCTCAGTGCGTCGAGTGCGATTTTGATAGCGGTTTCATCCACGATTGGCGTTCCGTGTCGGTTGAGTGGCTCGGCGATTTTGAATGAAACGCCCCAGTACCGTCAAACCGATGCCGCCAAGAATCATCAATGAAGCGATCAACAGCCGCATCGACAGCGGTTCGTCGACGAACACAACACCGCCGGCTGCGGCGATGATCGGCACCAGTAGCTGAACCACCGCTGCCTGGGTAGCCGACAGCCCCGCCAGCGCCCGGTACCAGATGCTATAACCGATCCCCGATGCCAGCGCCCCCGAGGCGATCGCCAAGATGACGCCGGTGGCGGTGAGTTGGCCTTGTAGCAGGCTGACGAGCAGCAATACCAAGGCAAGTGGTAGGGTGCGGCTGAAATTGAACGCGGTGTCGGCCAGCGGGTCGCGCGAACCTTTGCCTTTGAGGGTGTAACCGCCCCAGGCGATGCCAGCCAACGTCATCAATACAAACCCCAGCAGCGATGGGGTGCTGAGGTTGGGTAGCACTAGGTAGACAAAACCGGCGAACGCCAGCCCTAGTCCCAGCCATTCGCTACTGTGGGGGCGGGTGCCAGCGATCAGCGTCAAGGTGATGATGGTTAACTGAACCGCGCCAAACAGGATCAGTGCACCGGTGCCGGTATCGAGGCTGTTGTATGCGTACGAGAAAGCGACCGCGTAGCCAAACAGGTAGAGAGCTGCCCGCCAGCTACCGTGCTGGGTTTTACTTTGTTGCGGTGTGGCGCGAGTTTGGTTACGCCGTTGCTGGCGTAGCTGTAATAGCAGCATCAGCGTCAAGGCCCCAGAGCAGAGCCGGATCAGGGTGAAGCTTGCCGCGTCGATATCGGCAGCCCCCTGCTCGCTACTGAGCGCCAAGCGGCACAGCACCGAGTTGGCCGCGAATGCGATCAACGCGAGTCCGGTAAGCAGAAGTGTTTGCAGGTTTGAACGGGTAGGGGGCGAGGAGGGCATAGTATCTCTTGGCCAGCTGTTGGTGCGTATGTTGTAGCATCAGACCACGGGCAGGGCGGAAACTCCAGGCTAGTGACGTCAAGTTCGATGAAATAAAAAGCCACTAACAAGCAAGTGTCGTAGGAGTTTTTCCATAATAAAATTATAGATTTAGTGAGTTTCTGACGCAGATCAACTACAAATTCTATGGGATTGACTATTATCGCTGACCCAATTGGATTTGGGCTGTCGGCGCCACCTGTGGTGGCTTTTAACTGGTCAGCTTTGATGGTCAAAAGGACTGCAAAGCCAAGCCGAAAATGCCAACCAGCCTGTATCCAGAAAATGCCGAGATCTGCCCCGAGGCTCCTTGGCCGAATTGCTAACTTGTTTTTCAATGTGTGCTCTTGATCACACTGCCGTTGATAAAAGGATAGTCAGCCCATGCACCAGGTTATCGGTACCACCATCACTCGAATACTCCAGTTGCTTGGTTTGCGTACCATCGCTAGCCAGTTCACCTTTTCCTACGCGCTGATTTTTTTATTCGCGATCATCTCTGCGGTATCTCTTTACGTATCGATCAACGCCAGTGCCGAAACAATCAACATTGCAGGTCGTCAGCGGATGTTGAGCCAGCGCCTGGCTAAGGAAGTGGTATTGGTTGAGCAAGGGATCGAGCAGCGTGCGGCGATGAAGAAGACTATCAGCCTGTTCGATCACTCGCAGAAGCAATTGCTCAACGGCGACCCGGAAAAAGGGATCTTGCCCCCTGCAACCGAGTTGATATCAGCGCAACTACAAAAGGTTGCCGGGTTATGGAAAGGGTATAAACAGAGCATCGACCGTTACTTGCAAGCTCCCAATAAGGAGTTATTGAGCGAATTGAATAAACAGTCGTTGACGGTGCTAAAACAGATGAACCAGGCTGTGATAATGATGGCGCAGGAAGACAGCCGATCGGTGCAGTCGCAACAGTGGCTGGCGTTGGCTATGACCGGTGGCATTTTGTTTATGGTGGTATTAGGGCGGATGTTTGGTCTGGCGTTGTTGATGGACAACATAGTGCTGTTGCAGCGGCGTTTGAAAACGGTCGCCAGTGGCGATTTTTCGCAGCCAATCGAGTCCGATATGAAGGGCAACGAGGTGGCGGAGATGTACGCAGCCTACAATTTGATGATCGACCAAGTAGGTAGCCTACTTATCGAAGCTGAGGAACTCACCCGTACGGTAGAGGGGCGCAATAAAGCCGTAGTGAGCGCTGCGGCAGATACCAACGACGGGGTTAATCAGCAGTTCAGCGAGCTGGAACAGGTCGCCACGGCGATGAACGAGATGAGTGCAACGGTTCAAGAGGTGGCCGCCAGTGCTTTCGATGCCGCTCAAGCGGCTACCGAAGCGGGCAACGAAGCGCGTGATGGCCAGCAAAAAGTGCAACAAAGTAAAGCCAGTGCCCACCAAATGGCCGAAAGGCTAGATGGTGCGCGCGCGGTGTTGGATAAACTCGATATCGATAGTCGAGAGATCGGTACGGTGCTGGAGGTGATCACCGGCATTGCCGAACAGACCAATCTACTGGCGTTGAACGCGGCTATCGAAGCCGCCCGAGCCGGCGAGCAAGGGAGGGGCTTTGCCGTGGTGGCCGACGAAGTTCGCTCACTGGCGCAGCGTACTCAGGTGTCGACCGAGGAGATACGTTCAATCATCGAACGGCTGCAGCAACAAACTGTGCAAGCGGTAAAGGTGGTTGCCGATAGCTGCGAACAAGCCACTATCACCGCCACCCAGACAGCTGAAACCGAGGAGCGGTTGGTACAGATTGTCAAAGTGGTGGAAACGATCGGTGAGAAGAATACCCAGATCGCTACCGCGACCGAGCAACAAAGTTCGGTCGCGGTAGAGATTGACCGCAGTATCACCAGTATCTCTGGTGTTGCCCAAGCGACTACCCAGTCGACCCAATCGATGGTCGACGCGACCGAAGAGATCAGCGAGCACCTGGGGGCGCTGAACCGTCAATTGGAGCGCTTTACGATCAACCGAAACGGTTAAAGATCGGCAGTCAGGATAGAAGCGCTTATGGTTGACTAGGTCTTTTTCCTAATACTTTAGTTGTATTTAATGGCTTGTGCCCCGCATACCGCGTATGGTGACTTTCTGTAGTTATCGGTTAGCCCGGTAGATGTTGAGAGAACAGTTATGCAGCAAAAAGCCACGCCTTATGTGGCTTTTTCAACCTTGTACGTGCTGGTTGTGTGGTCGTTGATCATTGGAGGATCGTTATGGTGGAATTTGGACAAACACCACAAACAGACACTTCAGGTTGTAAAAGCCACCGCTAGAGCGAACTTCAATAAAGACCAAGCGTTTCGACTCTGGGCCACCCGTCATGGGGGCGTCTATGTCGCACCTACCGAAGACACCCCACCCAGTCCGTGGATGGCACATCTGCCAGAGCGAGATGTAGTCACCACCGATGGCAATCCGCTGACGCTGTTAAACCCTGCCTATATGTTGCGCCAGATGATGGATGAGTACTCTGAGCTGTACGGCATTCAAGGGCGGATTACCGGTATCGTTTATCTAAACCCCAACAATAAAGCCGATTCTTGGGAAGAGGACGCCATTCGACAGTTTGAGGCCGGCGACGTTGAAAAAATGTCGCTGGATACCCGTGACGGCCAGTCATATATGCGCCTGATGCGGCCGATGGTGATGGAGCCAGGCTGTCAGAAATGTCACGGTCATTTGGGTTTTGCCAATGGCCAGGTGCGTGGAGGCGTTGGGGTGTCGGTACCGATGGCCCCGTTTCTGGAACTTGAACGCAAGTCCAATCAAACACTTCAAATCAGCCATCTGGGCGTGTGGTTGTTGGGCATGGTCTCGATACTGGTCATCGCGCGTTGGCGTCGTGACCGCTCAAGCGAGCAGCAACGCTATATATCAGAGGTTCAACTGGCGGCCAAGGTATTTGAAAACGCCCCCCATTCGACCGTTATTACCGACCCCAAGGGCACTATTATTCGGGTCAATCCAGCCTTTACTGCATTGACGGGGTACTCATCTGACGAGGTGATCGGGCAGACGCCTCGGGTGATTAAATCTGATCATCACTCCTCCAGCTTCTACGAGCAGATGTGGCGACAGTTGCTCGAACATGGCCAATGGCAGGGCGAAGTCTGCAATCGTCGCAAGGATGGCAGCGTGTTTGTGGTGTGGCAGCAGATCGTTGCGGTGCGAGATGCTCAGGGGATGACGACTAACTTTATTGCCAGCGCCAACGACATCACCGAGAAGAAGGAGGATGAAAATCGTATCCATCATCTGGCCCATTACGATGTGCTCACCGACCTGCCCAACCGTCAGCTGTTTCAGGACCGGCTTGACCAGTCACTCAAACAAGCTCGGCGAAATCATACTCAGGTCGCGTTACTGTTTCTTGACCTGGAT
>JBALWS010000110.1:0-14980 GCA_036960405.1 Halopseudomonas sp.
CCCCGATCCGGATCGTTTACGCCAGCTGGCGGGGCAGGCGATGGCGGTACTGCAGGCCGATCCAGGCGCCCATAATATCCGCCACGATTGGCGCCAACGCACCAAGGTGATTCGCCCCCAGTTCAACGAGGCGATGGGGCGCCGGGTGGGGATCAGTAAACAGGATCTCGACCGCTTGTTGCTGACCAATTTCACCGGTCAACAGGTCGGGCTCTACCGCGAAGGGACCCAATTGCTGCCGATCATGGCTCGGGCACCGGCGGCCGAACGGCTCAATATCGACAACTTGCCCGAGCTGCAGATCTACAGCCAGGCCACCAGCGCCTATGTCCCGATCAGCCAGGTGGTTCGGAGTTTTGAAACCGACTGGGAAGATTCGTTGATCATGCGCCGGGACCGCAAACGCACTCTGACCGTGATGGCCGATCATGATGTGCTGGGAGACGAAACCGCCGCCAGCCTGTTTAACCGGGTACGACCCAGCGTCGAAGCGATCCCGCTACCTCCCGGCTATGCGATGGAGTGGGGCGGCGAGCACGAATCGTCATCCGATGCCCAGGCCGCGCTGTTTGGTGGCTTGCCGATGGGCTACTTGGCTATGTTTATTATTACCGTGCTGCTGTTTAACTCGATCAAGGCGTCGTTGGTGATCTGGGCCACGGTACCGTTGGCATTGATCGGAGTCTCCGTCGGGCTGCTGGTGATGGGCGCCCCTTTCAGTTTTATGGCGCTGCTGGGGTTGCTCAGCCTGTCGGGGATGCTGATCAAGAATGGCATCGTGCTGGTGGATCAGATCAACCTGGAGCTGGCGCAAGGCAAGGATCCTTACCTAGCCGTGTTCCATTCGGCAGTTAGCCGGGTGCGACCGGTCGCAATGGCGGCGATCACCACCATTTTGGGGATGATTCCGTTGCTGTTTGACGCCTTCTTCGAATCGATGGCGGTGACCATTATGTTTGGTCTGGGCTTTGCCACGGTCTTGACCCTGGTTGTGGTACCGGTGCTATTCACACTGTTCTACCGAATCCCTTACCGTCCGCTGACTGCGCTGTAATTGAGTCAAGCTGTTGATGATTTTCGCCAGGGGTTATGGATACGTTTGCGGTCGTTTGAAACTTGCCGAGCCAAGGTTGGGAGGCTGCAGCCAACTCCTTCAGCACACCGCTCAACGGGGACCAAAAAGGATCATGACAAGGGCTTGGTTACACTCCGGTGCGAATTCTTTCTCCGCGGGCGCGCAGATATTCGATGGTGAACAACATCATCGCCGAGACCGCAACCAGCAGTACTGCCACCGCCAGGATGGTCGGGTTGATCTGTTCGCGTAGTCCCGAGAACATCTGCCTGGGAATTGTGCGCTGCTCGGGGCCCGCCAGAAATAGGATCACCACCACTTCATCGAACGAGGTGATAAAGGCGAATAGCGCACCGGAGATTACTCCGGGACGGATCAGCGGCATGATCACGTTGAAGAAGGTATAGATGGGTGTGGCACCGAGCCCTAGCGAGGCGCGCATCAACGAGTAGTCAAACCCCGATAGCGCTGCGTTGACGGTGATGATAACGAACGGTGTGCCGAGCGCGGCGTGAGCGAGGATCACTCCGAGATAGCTACCGGTTAGCCCGAGCTGGGTATAGAAGAAATACATCCCTGCAGCGGTGATGATCAGCGGCACGATCATCGGTGACAGCAGCACCGCCATGATAAATCGCTGCCATGGCATCACCGGGTTAGATAGGCCGATGGCGGCAAAGGTACCCAGTACGGTGGCAATCAGCGTGGCCCAGAAGCCGATAAAGAAGCTGTTTTTGATCGCCAGCAGCCATTTCTCATCATTGATGATTTCGGCGTACCACTTCAGCGAATACGCTTCCGGATCGAATGCCAGCATGCCCTGAGTAAAGGTGAAGTACGGTTCGGCGTTGAACGACAGCGGAATGATGACCAAAATTGGCAACATCAGGAATGCCAGCACCAGCCAAGCGGTCAATCGCAGCCCGTGCATACCGAGCTTTTGCCAGAAGGTAAAATATTTTGGAAAGGCCATTATTGAATCCCGGCTTGAAGTTGCTGATGCTGAAAACTAAGGCTCGGTCGTATATTGGATAAGCAGGCTGTCGCAGTCATGATTTCATCCCAGCTTAAGGTTGCTGATCCCGACCAACCGGTCGTAGATCCAGTACAGGAAGGTGATCAGCGCCAGCAGGAGCGAACCCAGAGCGGCAGCTAGCTCCCAGTTGTTGGAGGACTGCATATGGAAGGCGATGATGTTACTGATCATCTGGCCTTCGGTTCCGCCGACCAGTGCCGGGGTGATGTAATAGCCGATCGAAATAATAAACACCAGCAACGCGCCAGCACTGAGTCCGGGGATGGTCATCGGTAGGTAGATCCGGATGAACGCCGGTATCGGCCTAGCACCCAACGACAGCGCGGCGCGGAGGTAGCTGGGGTCGATCCCTTTCATCACGCTGTACAGCGGCAGGATCATAAACGGCAGCAGGATATGGGTCATCGCGATGACGGTGGCGAACTGGGTATAGAGCATCTCGATCGGTTCGCTGATGACGTGGATCGATTGCAAAAAACTGTTAACCACGCCGTTGGTCTGCAGCAAAGCGATCCAGGCGGTGGTCCGCACCAGCAGCGAGGTCCAGAACGGCAACAGTACGAAGACCATCAGTGAGTTGGCGACCTTGGACGGCGCTGTGGCCAAATAATAGGACAGTGGAAAACCGATCACCGCGGTCAGTCCGGTGATCAGAATGGCGATCCACAGGCTCTTAAGCGATAGCTTGATATAGATGGCGGTGCTGCGCTGTTCGATCTCACCGGCCGGGTTGCGTTCCAGATCCAGCGCGGTCAGGTAGTAACGATCGGTAAATTTCGGACCGGCTTTCTTGATCACCCGCCAGATATCGATTTGCTGCCACTGCGGTTTGAGCGCCATTAAGCGTTGGCCGCCTTCGCTGGCCAGCAGTTCGGGGTCGAGCTTCTTGATTTTTCGGGCGGTCGACTTGATCACGCTGGAGCTACCGGGCAGACCGCGGTTGATCTCTTCGGCCAGTTTACCGGACTTGCGATCCTCGGCCAGTTGTTGCAGCTCGACCGCAAACAGGTTCAGCACGGCGTCATCGGGCAGGCTGTCACCGCTCTCATCCCAACTATCGAGCGCTTCAAGGGTGTTCGGAATTAGTTGCGCAACCGTCGGGTGATAGATACTGCGATACAGCATGGTGGCGATCGGGGCGACGAATGCGATCAGAATAAACAGCATTAATGGAATCACAAAGGCGCTGGCGAGTGCCTTACGTCGGCGCAGAATCTTGCGGCTCTGGGCGATCTCTTCGTCGGTCAGTCCCGAGCTGAGTGAGGCGCTGCTGTACGATGCCGGATCTGCGGTTTGGCCAGGCTGTGACATAGAAAAACCTTATCTTACGAAGCTGCTACACACGAAATAGGGTCGGAGCCGAAACCCCGAGGGTGTTGCTTGGTAATACCGTACTCGCGATGCCAGCACCGCGAGTACGGGGGACTTACTAACGATCAGTTCGGCTATTTAATTCAACAGCCATTCGTTGAACTTCTCACCCAGCGACTCGCCGTAGTCCGCCCAGAATTCGCCGGACGCTTTCAGGCCTTCTTCCAAGTGAGCCGACGGCAGCTTAGGAATAACCGTCTTATCGACATAAGCGTATGACGAGGTGCGGGTTGGGCCGTAGGCTACGTCAGGCATGCCGCTCAGCGGCTTGGAACCGGTAGCGAAGCGAATGAACTCTTCGGCCAGTGCCTTGTTCTTGGTGCCTTTAACGATAGCCCAGACGTCGAGGTCGTAAACGTGCGCGTCCCAGACCATTTCGAACGGCTTCTTATCTTTCTGGATGGCGTCGAAGAAACGACCGTTGGCCGACTGGACCATCACCGCGCCGCCGTCGTTCAGCAGTTGGGGAGCCTGCGACCAGCTATCAAACCAGACCAGCTCGCCCTTAATGCTGTCGAGCTTGGCGAACGCCTGCTTTTGGCCCGCGTCGGTGGCCAGCACTTCGTAGACTTTATCCTTGGGTACGCCGTCGGCTATTAGTGCCCATTCCATGTTGACCTGTGGACGCTTTCGCAGCGCGCGCTTGCCTGGAAATTTAGAGGTATTGAAGAAATCGTTAATGGTGCCAGGATTGCCACCTTTGATGGTGTCGTGATTGTAGGCGAACAGAACGGTCCAGACGATATTGCCGACGCCACACTCGTTAGCCAGGGCGGCTTCGGAGAAGTCTTCGCCGGCCTTGGTGCCGTCATCACCGGCAGGCAACGTATCGTGCGGGAACACTTCCAGCAAGCCTTCGGAGCAGGCGCGCTCCAGATCGATCACTTCGATGTCGACCACATCCCATAAAATGTTGCCACTCTCGACCTGGGCTTTGATCTCGGCGATACCACCAGAGTAGTTTTCGAACAGGATCTTATGGCCGGTCTCTTCCATAAAGGGGTCGATCATATGTTTTTGCTGTGCGGCGCCATAAGCACCACCGAAGGAAACGGCGGTGAGCTGGTCGGCAAGCACTGGCGCTGCAGCGGTACAGAGCGCGATAGCCGCGCCGAGTTGTCTAAGTTTGTTCATTATTATTGTTTCCTCTGTCGTTTTTTATTACTGCTTTACTTCCGGGTTGTTAAAGCATGTTGATCGTTTAGATCAGAACGTTGTTAGAAACAGGGCTGAAGCCGGGCTTGGTACGTCATCTCTCGGCATTCAACGCCAAACCTCCCTCGGTAGCCCAGGTCAAACGGGTACGAGCGCCTGGGGCAATATCGGGAGCCATCCGGTCGTTGAGCGCTTTGACCATTAACTCTGAGCCACCGTTAAGTTTGAAGAAGTAACGGATCGAATCGCCAACGTAGAGGCGAGTGATGAAGTCGGCCTCGACACTGTTGTCGAGCGGCTGATCGCCAGCAATAAATAGATTTTCCGGTCGAATCGTCAACACGCAAGATTGCCCCTGCGGCGGACAGTTGGGATTGGCACTGGTTGCCAGAGTGCCGTCTTCGAGGCGGACCTGCGCCACACCGTTATCGATCTGGTGGACAGTGCCGGGGATATGGTTGTTCTCACCGATAAAGTCAGCCACAAAAGCGTTGGCGGGCTGCTCGTACAACACATCGGGCGCGGCGCATTGTTGTACCACGCCGTCGTCGAATACGGCGATTCGATCCGACATCGTCAACGCTTCGGTCTGATCGTGGGTGACGTAGATGGCGGTGAAGCCGAGATCTTCATGGAGCCGTTTGATTTCGAACTGCATCTGCTCGCGCAGATTCTTATCCAGTGCTCCGAGAGGTTCATCCATCAATACGATGCTGGGTTCGAAAATCAGTGACCGTGCCAGCGCCACTCGTTGCTTCTGGCCACCGGAGAGCTGTCCCGGGAAGCGCTTTGCGAAATCGGTCAGTTCGACCAGCGCCAGCGATTCCATCACCCGGCGGTCGACCTCGTTCGCCGGGATCTTGCGAACTTTGAGCGGGTAGGCGAGGTTCTCGGCGATGGTCATATGTGGAAATAGCGCGTAGTGCTGAAATACCATGCCGATGTTGCGATGGTAGGGGGCGACGTTGGTAACCGGCTGACCGTTGACGAGAATACTGCCGCTGGTCACATCCTCGAATCCGGCCAGCATCATCAGGCAGGTGGTCTTGCCCGAACCCGAAGGCCCCAGCAGGGTGACAAACTCGCCTTTTTTGATATCGAGATTGAAGTCTTTGACTACTAGGTTCTTCTGATCGTAGCTTTTCTTGACGTTGACGAAACGGACGTACTGATCATCGGAGGTCGGGCTAGTTGAAACTGAAGCAGTGCTCATCGATAGGTAACCTTATTCGGTGTTGCGGTCTGTCGGTTAAATACGGTTGATCGGTACAGCTGTTTGCCCAATAGCGGCGTAATTTGACTACGGTTAGCTTGTTATTGTAGCCGCAACATCAGAATAGCAATTTAAAATCAGTTGTTTTTTTGGTTTGGTTAAAAGATCGAACAGCTGTACGTTGAAAGAGCAGTGGTTGTCTGAAAGGGGGCTTTTATGCTGTGGGGTAGGCTTCAAAGCAGCGCTGTGGCAGAGGTTGGTGATCTGTAGCAGCGAATAATCCAGGGCAGAGTAATTGTGATTTATTATTGTTTTATACTGCGGCGCTCACCTGCCGTTAATCAAGCATAGATTACAACGTGTTGAGCCGTTATTAAGCGGAAAATAATGGCTGGTAAATAGCGCTTTTTTAAAGTTAAGTTTGGACCAGATCAAGCTTCTAGCAAGATACGACAACCGAGTGCAACTGATTGGCAGGCTCCCTAGCAACCCCTGCTGGTATCCGATTTTTAGATCAGTTCGGTGATAATCTGCGCCAGGCGTTCAATGCCTGGTTGAATCCGCTCGGTGGCGATCGATGAATAGCCGAGGCGAAAGAAATTGAGCGGCGGGTTGTCTTGGTAGAAGTAGAGGTCTCCCGATTCGATCACCACTCCTTGCTTTAGCGCTTGGCGCTTCAGCTCGCGGGCATCCAATCCTTGGGGGCCTTTGACCCAATACGAGGAGCCGCCAAAGGTCGGTGGTTTGGCCGATTCCGGTAGCCAGCTTTGCAGTGCATCGCCGACAGCGGTCCAGCGTTCTTCGTATGTCTGGACCAGGTTGCGGATCAGTGAGTCATGATAGCCACGCGATAGAAACAAACCCACCGCCCGTTGGTTGTTCATCGGCGGGTGGCGTAACATCATCCGACGGAATTCGCGTACTTCGCGGATCAGTTCTTTCGGGCCGACCATGTAGCCCAGCCTGAGTCCGGGCGATAGCGTCTTGGACAGACTACCCAGGTATATCACTCGATCATTGCGGTCCAGGCTTTTGAGTGCCGGTGTCGGTTGATCGGCGAAAGTGGTCTCGCATTCGTAATCATCTTCGATGATCAGGAAATTGTCGCTGGAGGCTCGTTCAAGCAGCGCTAGGCGTCGTTCTAGTGGCAGCGTCACCGTGGTCGGAAACTGATGGCTGGGGGTGGTGAAGATCAGGTCGCAGTCGCTAAGCTGATCGTCCACCACTAAACCATCGCTATCGACGGCCAAGGGTTTTACTTTGGCACCGGTGCAATTAGCGATTCGAGCCAGGTCGGGGTAGCCGGGTTCCTCCAAACCAAGAGTCGCTTTAGCGTCCAGTAGTAGGCGTAGCGTCATGTAGAGCGCGTGCTGAGCGCCAACGGTGACCAGGATCTGGTCTGGATCGGCCCAGACGCCGCGCCGGGGCAGGATGCGGGAGTGGATCTGCTCGATCAGCAACGGGTCATCGTCGTCGTAGCGGTCCCCCGACCAATCGCGGATCGCCTGCACACTTACCGAGTCGCGGCAGCATTCGCGCCAGTGGTTGGTCGGAAACAATTTTGGATCAAGCTGACCGTATATAAAGGGGTAGGGGTAGTCCTGCCAATGTTGCAGCTTGTTGAGTTTACGGTCGGAAGGCTTGTGCTTTAAAAACTGCTCCCAATTGGGTGGGCTGGTTAGCGCTAGCTGATCGGTTTCCAGCTCGGCACCGGTGCGGATGTTGCCTTTAAGGATCTCCTGATTGACGTAAAATCCGGCGCGTTCGCGTGAGATTAAGTAGCCGTCATCTATCAGGTGCTGGTAAGCCAAAATCACCGTATTACGCGATATGCTCAGTATCTTGGCCAATCTTCGAGTCGAAGGTAGCGGAATATCAATCGGGATGTGGCCATCGAGGATCGCCGCGCTGATCTGTTCGCGTACTTGCTGCTGCAGACTGGATTCGCTGTCCGGTGAGAGGTGAAACAGGTGATTAAGCATAGTCTGTCAGGCTCGAATATTGTTGTCGTTTATCGCCTGGTCTTAAGCGAGACGACTACCGGTATCATGGCTCTAGGATCGTTAATGCAGCCTAGCACCGGTGTAAATCGAGGCACAAAAAAATTGTTAACAATCGATCAACATTATTGCTCAGGTTGCTGGCTAGGCCGGCACTCCGTGAAAATTTTACTTCTGCAGGTTTGGCAAATTTGTTTCTGTAGAAAACGGTGGATGCTGGATATCGCTTGGCCTTTGCTGTTAAAGATATTGGCTTGGCCAATGCTCTCAAGATAACCACTTTGTTTCAGAAAACCGTAGGCGCCCTGCTTGAGGTTGGTCAGGTAGAGACCGCCGCCGTTGGCCCTACGCCGCTTGGCTTCGTGCATCAGCATTTCGGCACCGGCGATATCGATGAAGTTCATTCCGTTACCGACGATTAATAGATGCTGTTCTGGAATTGACTGCAAGTGCTCCTGAACCGAATTGACGGCGCCGAAAAACAGCGAGCCTTCGATGCGGATGATCCGTAGTTGGGGGCAGCTAGGCAGGTCTTTGCCGGCGCTTTCGGTAAAGAACGGGGTGGCTGAGGTGGGGTCGGGTCTGACTTCGACGATGCGTGGCTTCGAAGTGCGTTTGAGGTAGAACACCAACGACAGCAATACACCGATATAGATGGCGAACTCCATCGCCATCACCAAGGTGGCGATAAAGGTTACCAGTAGCACCGCGCTTTCGGAATGTCCGGCTTTGATGATGCTGCGGATATGGTGGCCGTCGATCAAATTCCAGGATACCACCATCAAAATCCCCGCCATGCTCGGAATGGGAACATAGGCGGTTAGCTCTGAGAACAGCAGTACGATGACCGCCAAAGACAGGGCGGCAAAGATGGCAGCCAGCGGCGTGCGAGCGCCGGAGCTGTAGTTGACCCCGGTGCGGGTAAACGAGCCCGATGAGGCGTAGCAGGAGAAAAAGCTACCGCCAATATTAGACAGCGCCTGCCCCATGAACTCCTGATTGCCGTCGATTTGTTGGCGCGAGTGGGTCGCGACCGAACGGGCGATGGAGACTGCTTCGACCAGCCCTAATAAGGCGATAGCCAGCGCGCCGGAAGCCAGCGCTCGGATATCAACAAAGCTTAGGTTGGGGATCTCGAACGGTGGCAGGCTGGCGGGGATCGAGCCTACCAGTGAAATACCGTGGGCTTCGGCGCCGATCAGGTAGGCGACGGCGCTTCCCAGAGCCATCGCGAATAGCATGTTGGGCCAGCGTGGCAGCAGCTTTTTGAATAGCACGCAACTGACTAGCGTGACCATCGCAACTGCTAAGGTGTAAGGGTTGGTTGCGCCGATGGCATCTAGGATACCGAGCCAGTTAGCGATAAAGGTGCCGTCGGATTCGATAGTGATTCCGAGAAAGTTTTTCACCTGGCTGGTGGCGATCACGGTCGCTGCACCGGCTGTAAAGCCGATTACCACCGAGTGGGAGACAAAGTTGACCAGTACGCCTAGCCGCGCCAGCGCTAAGGCTAGCTGGAACAGTCCCGCCATCAACGTCAGGGTTAGAGCGAGCTGGATGAATTCTACCGAACCGGGTTCGGCCAACGGACTCAAGGTGGTGAACACAACGATCGATAGTGCGGCTGTTGGTCCAGAGATCAGGTGCCAGGAGCAACCGAACAGCGCCGCGATGATGGCTGGGATGATCGCCGCATAGAGCCCGTATTCAGGCGGCATGCCGGCTATCAGTGCGTAGGCGACGCCTTGGGGTAGCACTATCACAGCGTTGGTCAGCCCGGCGAACAGGTCGGCCTTTACCTTCTCCCCTGTTAGTTGCCGGCCCCAGACTAAGAAGGGTAACAGCCGAGTCCAGGTGTTGCTGCCAGAGGCGGTATGGTTTGCGGTTTTATGCACTGCTTCAACCTTCAATTGGGTGCTAGAGGCACGGATGCATGGTCGAGAGTAGGGGCGTCGGTTTCAAACCGGTAGGGCCAGTCGTTGCTGTCTCACAGTACCACGACCGCTTGATTCTCGGGTTTTGGCCGTCGTCTCCAGCCCTCCCTGGCTCTAGTGGTATTGCTCGGTTTACGGCTGGTTGGACCTATAACTCCTCTAGTGTTGGCCTTTGTGGACCTAAAGGTCATCCACCTAGCATAGAACCCCTATAGGAACCCTTTTAGCGCACATCAAATAATAACAGGAACGGTTCTGACGGGGTCAGAGACTATTTCCGGACAAGTTGGTAACAATAATGAATACACTTAAGACCGCCTTGCCCCTAAATGAGACCTCAGATATGAAGGCTGACCAACGATCGCAGAGCCTGGCTCAAGAACTGCCGGTGTTCGAAGACCACGATAGCCAGCAAATCAAATACACCACCTGCTATATGTGCGCCTGCCGCTGCGGTATCAAGGTGACGCTAGAAGGGGATGAGATTCGCTTTATTCAAGGAAATCCCAACCACCCTGTCAACAAGGGAGTGCTCTGCGCTAAGGGTAACTCCGGCATCATGAAACAGAACTCGCCAGCCAAACTGAGCAAGCCGCTGATGCGTAAACCCGGCACCGAGCGCGGTGCGGGTGAGTTTGTCGAGGTGTCATGGGATGACGCGCTGGAGGTGTTGGAGAAACGTCTTTCCCATATCCGCGCTACCGATCCAAAGAAGCTGGCTTACTTTACTGGCCGAGACCAGATGCAGGCATTGACCGGCATGTGGGCCACTCAATTTGGTACCATCAACTGGGCCGCCCACGGCGGTTTCTGCTCGGTCAATATGGCTGCAGGTGGCCTCTACACGATGGGGCATGCGTTCTGGGAATTCGGCGATCCCGACTGGGACAACACCAAGTATTTCATGATGTGGGGGGTGGCCGAAGACCACAGCTCCAATCCGCTTAAGTTGGGGATCAAAAAGCTCAAGGAGCGTGGCGCCAAGTTTGTTTCGGTCAACCCGGTCCGTACCGGCTACCAAGCGGTAGCCGACGAGTGGATTGCGATTCGCCCCGGTACCGATGCGATGCTGGCGCTGTCGATGGTGCATGTGCTGGTGAAAAATCAGCTGGTCGACGATGAGTTTTTGATTCGCTACACCAACTCGCCGCAGCTGGTAGTCAACACTCCTGGGCAGCAAGGCGATGGTCTGTTCTATCGCAGCGAAGCCGGTGCCATTCAGGCCTGGGATCTGAACAAAGAATGCTTCGTTGATGCTAAGCAGCCCGACATCACCCCGGCCCTGTTTGGTGCTGACCCTGAAGGTAGAGAGCTAAAAGCGCCCGACGGCACCCCGTTGCGCACCGTGATGTCGATTCTGGTGGAGAAGTACCTGGACGAGCAGTACGCGCCTGAAAATGCCGCCAAGATCTGCGGTGTCAGCGCCGAGACCATCGAGCGGTTAGCGCTGGAGATGGCCCACGTGGCCTTCAAAGAGACCATCACTCTGGATGTCGAATGGACCGACTGGGCGGGCCGTAAGCAGACCCAGTTCATCGGTCGGCCGGTGTCGATGCACGCCATGCGCGGCGTCTCGGCTCACTCCAATGGTTTTCAGACCTGCCGTGCGCTGCACTTGTTGCAGATCCTGCTGGGCACCATCGACTGTCCCGGTGGTCACCTGGCCAAACCGCCGTTCCCCAAACATATTCCACCGGGCATCAAGCCAGCCAAAGCGATGGCGCCCAACACCCCGCTTAAATCGCCGCCGCTGGGTTTCCCGACCTGCCCCGAGGACCTGGTGATCGATGAGGCCGGTAACCCGCTGCGGATCGACAAAGCCTACTCATGGGATGCGCCGGTCGCCAACCACGGCCTGATGCATATGGTGATCAGCAATGCGGTCAAGGGCGACCCCTACAAGATCGATACGCTGATGCTGTTTATGGCCAACATGGCCTGGAACTCCAGCATGAACACCGCCGAGACGATGGATATGTTGCGCGCCAAAGAGGATGACGGCGAGTACAAGATTCCGTTTATCGTCTGCTGCGATGCGTTCCACTCCGAGACGGTTAACTTCTCCGACCTAGTGCTGCCCGACACCACCTATCTGGAGCGTTATGACACTATCTCGATGCTCGATAGGCCGATCTCTGAGCCCGACGCCGCCTGCGATTCGGTCCGTCTGCCGGTGATCGATTCAACCCGCACGCCGGGTCGTGACGTGCGCTCCTGGCAGGAGGTGATGGTGGATATGGCCGGACGGCTTAAGTTCCCGGCCTTCACCAACGAAGATGGCTCGCGTAAATACAAAGGCTATAAGGATTTCATCGTTAACTTCGAAAAAGAGCCCGGCATCGGTTTTCTGGCGGGTTACCGCGGTAAGGATGGCGACCAGCCGTTGCGTGGTGAACCGAATCCCAACCAGTGGGAAGCCTACGAAGAGAACGAGGGCTTCTTCGAGTTCAAACTGGAACCCAACGAGCGTTACATGCGTCACGCTAACCTCGATTACATGACACTGGCCAAAAATGCCGGCTGGGTCGGTTCGACCGATCAGATCGTGATCGAACTTTACAGCGAGACGCTGCAGAAGTTCCGCTTGGCCGGCCAAGGCCTCTACGACGGTCCGCAGCCGACCGAGCCGCAGCATAAAGAGCGTTTAACCAAGTACTTCGACCCGCTACCGATCCATTATGTGCCGATCGAGGAGCAGCGTATTGACCCCGAGGAGTACCCGTTCCATGCGGTTAACCAGCGGCCGATGCATATGTATCATTCCTGGGACAGCCAGAACGCCTGGCTGCGCCAGATTACTAACAAGAACTTCCTGTTCATCAACCGTGTTGCGGCCGAGAAACAAGGCATCAAAGACGAGTCTTGGGTCTGGGTCGAGTCGCACCACGGCAAGATTCGGGTGCAGGTCAAACTGATGGAGGGCTGCAATGAGCAGACCGTCTGGACCTGGAACGCGATCGGCAAGATGCCGGGTGCTTGGGGCTTGGACAAAGATGCTAACGAAGCCACCGAAGCCTTCCTGATGAACCACCTGATCTCGGAGCTGCTGCCGCAGAAGGGTGATGCGCATGATGGTGTCACCAACTCCGATCCGGTCACCGGTCAGGCTGCTTGGTACGACCTGCGGGTCAAACTGACCCCGGCCGCCGAAGGCGAGACCGGTAGCTGGCCGCAGTTTGAGGCGATCAAACCGTTGCCCGGCTCCAAACCATCACCGCGTATGAGTAGCTATGCCAGCCATGAAAACGTCAATATCAAGCGTTCGCTCAAAGATATCCTCACCCGGGGAGAGCAGGGAACATTAACCAAGGGGGGGAGCAAAGTATGAAACTTGGATTGGTTATTGATCTGGATACCTGTGTCGGTTGCCATGGTTGCGCCACCGCCTGCAAGCAGTGGAACACCTCGGGCACCATCGGTCCGCTGTCGGACGAGAACCCGTACGGCAAAGATCCTAGCGGAGCCTGGTTGAACCGGATTCGCACCTACGAGGTCGACGACACGCCCAACTCCAAGACCGTCAACATGCCGCTGTCGTGCATGCACTGCGAAGATGCGGCTTGCGTCACGGTCTGTCCTACGGGGGCTTCCTACAAGCGCGAGGAGGACGGCATCGTATTGGTCGATCAGGATAAATGCATGGGCTGTAATCTGTGCTCCTGGGCTTGCCCGTATGGCGCGCGTGAGCTGGATCCGCAGCAAGGCACGATGAAGAAATGCACCCTGTGCGTGGATCGGATCTACGACCAGAAATTACCCGAAGACGAGCGCAAGCCCGCCTGCGTGATGACCTGTCCGACCAAATCGCGCTTGTTTGGTGATTTTGACGACCCCGATTCAGAAGTCAGCGTCGCGGTGCGTGAGCGTGGTGGCAAGGCGTTGATGCCCGAACTGGGCTACAACCCGACCAACAGCTACCTGCCACCGCGCAACAAGCCGGTGGTGGAGACCTATGAAGTGCCGAAGAGTTCGGTGCTGGGGTCGATCAAGGGCTGGGCCAACAAGGTGATTGCGCGGTAAACCATTGGGTCGCCCTGTCCTCAGGGCGATCCGACTGATTTATGCATTCCACGTCACGTATTACAAAGAATAATTATTAGGAGTCATTCGTTATGCATCCGGCATTCTCCGTACTGATCTTTACCGTGGCATCGGGGGCAGGCTATGGCCTGTTCGCCCTGCTGGTACTGGCGCATCTGACCGGCGTTGGCCAGGTCGAACAGACCTCGATGATCGTCACCGCCGGGGTTCTGGCGTTGGCGTTGATCACCGGCGGCTTACTGTCCTCGACGCTGCACTTGGCTAATCCGAAAAATGCTTGGCGTTCGTTCAGCCGCTTTCGGACCTCATGGCTGTCGCGCGAGGCGGTATTTGCGGTGTTGTTCTACCCGTTTGCGCTGATCTACCTGGGCTCGGTATTGCTGGCGGATGCGTGGGGCGATAGCGCCGCACTGATAACTCAGCTCAGTGGCGTAATGGCGGTGATACTGGCGCTGGTGACGCTGTTTTGCACCAGCATGATTTACGCTAGCCTCAAGACCATTCGCCAGTGGTGCACCTCGCTGACCCCACTCAACTACCTGGCGCTGGGGTTGATGTCCGGCTCGTTGTGCCTGGCTGCCGTGCAGATAGTGGTGCAGGGCAGCGTCTCGGCACTGCTGCAGGGGCTGGCACTGGGGCTGGTACTGTTGGGCATCAGCGTCAAACTAATCTACCTGTTTTGGATCGGAAAGCCTGCCGGTTCGACGATCAATACCGCTACCGGCTTTACCCAAGCCAAGGTGCGGCTGCTCGACTCGGGGCATAGCTCGGATACCTTCCTGACCAACGAGTTTGGCTATGAGGCTGGCGCCGACAAACTATTGCGGTTGCGCGGGCTGATGCTGCTGCTGGCGTTTATCGTGCCGTTTATCTTGATCAGCGTAGACGGTGGCAGTCTGGCGCTGTTGGCGATGGTCAGCGCGCTGGCTGGGCTGCTGGTTGAGCGTTGGTTGTTCTTCGCCGAGGCCCGCCATGTGGTACGGCTGTTCCATGGCGAACAGCGCACTTAATCGTTCCACTTAACGTCACGATATTAGAGTGAGTTTGTTAGGGAACCTGCGAACAAGTCCCAGTTGAATTCTGGCCTCCAGCTTGGTTCACAATCCAGGCGCAGCTTTGCAGTAATGTCTAGACCTTGCAAAAAGCTGCAACGCA